>JANRJG010000021.1 GCA_033875315.1 Candidatus Methylacidiphilales bacterium | reverse complement strand
TATGGACATCCAAGCCCACATGGCGGATAATGGGTTTAAGGGTGGTGGACGGGACATCATTCAAGGGTGTTTTCATCGACCCCTTTGTGGCTCTGTTCTCTCCGGAGTTCAACCCACGTTTAGCGCCCGCCACCACCCCCTCTTTTTGCGCTAGTCGCTTGCCTTTTTGCACTCGCTTTACCGCTAACATGCAGCCATCATGACTCGCAAGAAATATGACCTTCGATGACACGTTCGCTCAATGGCTCGACACATCGTTGTCATTGTCGCCTCCTGATCAAGTGAATGGATTCAGTTTCAACCTCACCAATATCCAAGGAGATCGTTTTGCAATCGAGCTGATTGGGGCATCAAGATTCGACGAGCAAGATCCCGACTGGGCTTGTGATGAGCTATGGCAGGCAACTCCAAGACAGATAGAGATCCCTGCTGGCGCATTGGGAACCAACTGGACTGACGTCTTGGAAGGCTCGAAGCAATTGATTGCTCGCTACCTGAATTCCGGAAAGCAGAATAATATCCTCAAGGCTGCGGAAGGAATTGCCGTAGGATTTGTGGATGGCGATTTAATTGTCGCGCATGGGGTCAACGCCGGACTCTTGACGGCGTCTTGTGGGGTTGGCCTTTTCGGCGTGACCGTTTTTACGGTTGACCCTCGAAATCAATAGCCGGAATTACACGCCTGACTCAGGGATGCGTTTCTTGCCGCATGGCTGATCCGGCCTCTGCTCCCCAACCGATCCGCTCAAGCTTGATGACGGCCTGTATGCCGCTTACGAACGGTCCGACCTCACGGGCACGCCGCGTCTCCGTCTCAGGTCCCGCGGTGAATAACGGGTTGCCTTTTTGACGACGCGTGAAAGGTGGAAGGGGTCGGCAAAGCCGCTCTGCGCAGCGATCTCGGCCAGGGTCAGGTCGGTTTGTTGAAGCAGCCGGATCGCGTGATCCGTGCGGGCACGCCAGAGGGCCTCGGAGGGACTTGCGAAGCCTGCCGCCCGGAATAACTGCCGCAGGCGCGAAGCAGACAGCCCGCTGCGGGAGGCGAGCTGGGCCGCACTGGTGATCGACGCCGCCTCGCTCCGCAGCAGATCGAGTGCCCGAATCACCGCGGGATGCAGCGGCTGAGGCGCCCGCCGATGCGCCTCGCCATCCCCCGCATAATGAAGCAAACACGCACGTCCGATGTGCTGCGCGGCCGCTTGAAACAAGTCACCGGCCTGTGGCACCGCGAGCGCCAACTCGATCAGCGCATGCACGCCCGCGGAAACGGGAAAGACACCGGAGAGCTCGTTGAGCAGCTTGCGCTCCGGCCGACTCAGCGCAGCGGGCATCACCTGGCACGCTGTATGCACGGTGCGTTGATCAACCGCGAAGCGGTAGGTGGCGGTCAGGCCGGGCCGTGTCAGGGTGGCCTCCCCTGCCGAGACCTTGCGCACGTGATCGGCGATTTCGAGGCGAAGCGAGCCTTCGATCACGACCACCAGGATATAAGAGTCGTGAAAATGCGGACCGTAAACGCCCCCCGGCGGATACACGGCGCGGACAAAGCGGCTGATCTTGTCCGAACGATGGGTGACGTGAGTCGGCGGCCGCCCCTGCAGAAAGTGCGTTTGGTTCCTGGACATGAGCACTCCTGGTGGAAATCGTCCGGCTGTGGAAGGTTGGGTCAGGTTCCTCTGCGTGCCTCTGATCGCAGGATGATCGACGGACCGTGTTGGCCTGTCAAGAATTCCGGGGAAAAGCAAGCGCTGGGGATATGTTTTTGAGCGGCGCGGTCATGGCGATCTTCTGTATTTGTGATCATTCTGAAGCATGAATTTTTCGGCACCCCTCCATGAGGAAATCCCCGTCAAATGGTATCGCTGCGAGGTCGATCGCGCGGTCATGCGAAAGCTGATGGAGCGCAGTGATGGGAGGGGACTTGTCCAGGCGGTCGGCCACCTCGCGCTGTTCTTCGCCACCATGGCGGCCGCTTACGCGGTGTTCCTGCACATCACGATCGCGAATTGGTTTTGGACCGTTCCGCTGCTGCTTGTCTTCACCTTCTGCCACGGCACGGTGGCCTCATTCATGGGCGGCGTCGCCTGCCACGAATTGTGTCACAAGACGATGTTTCGGAGCCAAAAGCTGAACGAGGTCCTCCTCCACATCTTTGCCTTCCTGAGCTGGTTCAATCCCGTCACCTACCGCCTCAGTCATGTCCGGCATCACCAGGTCACCGCGCACCAGGGCCTCGACGGCGAGATCATCCTCCCGCAGAAGCTGGACTGGAGTGAACTCGAGCCCGATGAGGTCGCCCTCCCCCAACGGCTCGATGGGGCATTCCTTCGCTTCCTCGTCCTCAATTTCTGCCCACTTCCCCACCCCGGAGCCATCCTTTCGCGCTTCCGGCTCTACGTCCGCTATGCCAAGGACGATTTGGACGGCCTCGGGCTCTTCGCCGGAGGCGTGTGGTGGATGCAAACCGTCCTGCCCGCCGACAAACCCGAAGCCCGGCGTCGCAACGCCCGCTGGGCCCGCATCATCGTCATTGGCCACCTGCTTCTCGCCGCCATTCTCATAGCCACCGGCCATTGGTTCCTTGCGCTCCTCTTCGCCGGCCACGGCACCTATGCCGGGTGGCTTGGAAATCTCACCGGACTTCCCCAGCACCTGGGCATGGAACCCGACGTGCCCGACTTCCGCCGTTGCTGCCGCACCTACACGTGCAACTCCCTCGTCGGCTTTTTATATTGGAACATGCAGTATCATGTAGAGCACCACATGTTTCCGGCTGTTCCCTGCTACAATCTCCCGGCCCTCCGCGCCGCGATTCGGGACGACGTCCCGCCAGCACCGCATGGTCTCCTCGCCACTTGGAAGGAAATCATTCCCCGCCTCCGCGAAATCGACCGCGAACGCATCGCCCCCGCCGCAACCTGACGACACCCTTCCACCGTCTTTTTTGCCTCATCAAGCGTGGGGTCAGTGGGGTTAATGCCGCAATAGCACGCCTTTCTCAGGGATGCGGCGTAATGGCGATGATCGAGAATGCGCCTGGGGTCGTGCCCATGAGGTCAGCCCTTGAAAATTGAATCACCCTGACGCCAACTTTCCGGGGACGAATAGGATCACCCCCCGGCGACGACGCGGAGGATTTCCAGGCGGTCGCCGTGGGCCAGTTTCACCCCCGGCCACTCATGCCTGTGCAGGGCGCGTCCGTTGTACTCGATCAGCACCATCCTCGGGGCCAGTTGCAATTCATCGATCAACGAGACCAGGTCCCGGTCGTCGCTGACTTGGCGCGCCCGACCGTTGACGAAGACCACGACTTTCTGTGCGTCCGGCATCTTCAGGCCGCCTGCTCTTGGTGGGCCAGGGCTCGGTCCCAGTCTTTCCAAACCGGGTCCAAACCCAGGGACCGGAGCTTCTCGGCAATCTCCCCCGCCGAGCGGTCATCGGAAATGGCGAATTGTTCGGTGGCGTATTCGCCCTCGGTGCCGATCAAGGGGACGATTTTCCCGCGTTCGGTCCGATGAAGGGCCTCGCGTCCGGCGCCGGTGTATCCGCCGGGTTCGGTGCGTGCCCCTGCGCTCATGAGGGTGATCCCCAATGGCATGAGGCCGTCGCGCAGGCGGGCGGGCTCGCGGGTGGACAAAACCAAGCCGACCTGCGGGAAGGTCAGTCGCAAGGCCAGCATCAAGCGGGTGAAGTCGCGGTCGGACACGGGATGGGTGGGCTCGAATTCCCCCGCCGCCGGACGGAGACGGGGCAGCGAAACGGTGACCGAGGCACGCCAGCAGTGGCGCAGCAGGTAGTCACAGTGGGCGGCCAGGGCCAGCGCTTCCGCGCGCCAATCGGCCAAGCCCAGCAGGGCCCCGATGCCGATGCGCCGGAAGCCGGCCTGGTAGGCCCGCTCGGGACACTCCAGGCGCCAGTCGAAATTCTTTTTCGGCCCGGCGGTGTGCAGGGTGTCGTAAGTCGCACGGTCGTAGGTTTCCTGGTAAACCACCAGGCCCTCGGCCCCGGCGGCGACGACCGGGCGGTATTCCTCCGTTTCCATCGGTCCGACCTCGAGGGCGACAGAAGGGACGAAGGCGGAAAGGCGTCGTACACAGTCTTCCAAGTAGCCATTGCTGACGAACTTGGGGTGTTCGCCGGCAACCAGGAGGATGCTGCGGAAGCCCTCGGTGGCGAGGTAACGGGCCTCGGCCTCGACCTGGTCCACGCTCAGGGTGGTGCGGAAAATCGGGTTGTCGCGGGAGAAGCCGCAATACTTGCAGTTGTTGACACACTCGTTGGAGAGGTAGAGCGGGGCGAAGAGCCGCATGGTTTTGCCAAAATGACGGCGGGTGGTCTGGGCGGCCCGGGCGGCCAGGGCCTCGAGATCGTGCCCGGGTTCCAACAAGCGTTGGAAGGCCTGCAATCGCGGTGAGGCGATCCCGGGCAGGCGGTTGAATTCATCCACGAAGGACATGGGGGGATTTATGATTGAAGATTTATGATTGATGAATTTTGGAGCGAACCTTGAGTGGCATGCGCAAAAATTCTTTCATGATGCGGTCATGCATCGAGGAAACCGGTCAGCGGGCTGGTGGCCCGGGCGGTGCGCCCGGCGACGGGCAGACCCATCTCGAAGGCGGCCCGTCCGGCATCGACGGCCACGGCAAAGGCCCGGGCCATGCGGGCGGGATCGGACGCGATGGCGATGGCGGTGTTGATGAGCACGGCGTCGGCCCCCAGTTCCATGGCGGCAGCGGCATGTGAAGGAATCCCCAGTCCGGCGTCGATGACCACCGGGATGCCGGCCTGTTCGATGATGATCTCCAGCTGTCCTTTGGTATCCAGTCCTTTGTTGGTACCGATGGGGGCGGCCAGGGGCATGACGGTGGCCGTGCCGGCCTCCTCCAGCCGCTTGGCCAGGACGGGGTCGGCGTTGATGTAGGGCAGGACGGTGAAGCCCTCGCCGACGAGGATTTCCGCCGCCTTGAGGGTTTCGATGGGATCCGGGAGGAGGTAACGGGGGTCGGGATGGATTTCGAGTTTGATCCATTTGGGCAGACCGGCGGCCGCGGCCAGGCGGGCCAGCCGGACGGCTTCTTCGGCGTTCATGGCCCCGCTGGTGTTGGGGATGAGGAGGTATTTTTCCGGGTCGATGAAATCGAGAATATCGGCAAAGGGGTCCCCCTCCCCGGACAGGTCGGCGCGGCGGAGGGCGACGGTGACCATCTCCGTGCCCGAGGCGGCAAGCGCGTCGCTCATGGCCTGGGGGGAGGCGAACTTGCCCGTGCCCACCATGAGCCGGGAATGGAAGGTCCGGCCGGCGATGACGAGAGGTTGTTGGGCGAGTGGGGTGCTCATGGGATCAAGGTATAAACCTACCGCATGGGCGGGTGAATTCACGCGAATAATGTTGGCCCCTGGAAGCGGGCCGGGCGGGTGTCAACCGAGCTTGGCGTGGTCGTGGAAGACCGGAGCAAGGGCACGGGAGAAGCGGTTGTGCACTTCCTGGAGCGAGCGGTAGAGTTTGGTGTTGGCTTTGCGCGGCTGGCACCGGGTGGCGGGGTCAACTTTGACAAAGGCATCGGTGATCTGCTGGATGCGGACGCGCTCGCCTCGGTGGAGCATGAAGCTCCACTTGGCCTGGATGGCGGCTCCGCAGGCGGCTCCCTCGGAAGTGGTCAGGCCGGTCACTTCGGCGTCGAAGGTGTCGGCGAGGATCTGGCGCCAGAGGGGGTTCTTCGAGCCCCCGCCGGTGACGCGGATCTGCTTGGGGCGGAGGCCCAGGTCCTTGAGGCGGTCGAGGCCGTAATTGAGTCCAAGCGAGACGCCTTCCATGGTGGCCCGGGCCATGTGGGCGGGGGAGAAATTGTGCGACTTGAACCCGAAGTAGACCCCGCTGGCCAGGGGCAGGTTGGGCACGCGCTCGCCCTCGAAGTAGGGCAGCAACATCAGACCCTCGCTGCCCGCGGGGATTTTCCCGGCCTCGGTGGTCAGCTTGTCATTGTCCCAACGGAAGGCTTTCTTGACCAACTCGGTGGCCACGGTGACGTTCATCGTGCAAATCAGGGGCAGCCAACCGCCGGCGCTGTCGCAGAATGCCGCCACCTCGCCGCGGGGGTCGATGACCGGACGGGAGGAATACGCGTAAATGGTGCCGGAGGTGCCGAGGCTGGCCGTCACCACCCCGATCTTGGTGTTGCCGGTGCCAATGGCCCCCATCATGTTGTCGCCCCCGCCGGCGGAAACCAGGATGCCGGGCTCCAGACCGATGCGGGCGGCCACCGAGGCCAGAAGTTCTCCAGCAGGTTGCGAGGAGGTGGTGTCGATGGGCGGCAGTTTGGTGGCGAGGTCGGGGTCGATGGCATCGACGCAGCGGGCCTCCCAGTTGCGGGTGCGGGTGTTGAAGAGGCCGGTGCCGGATGCGTCCCCGGCTTCCATGCGCGCCTTGCCGGTGAGGTGGAAATTGAGGTAGTCGTGCGGGAGGAGGACGGTGGCCAGACGGGCGTAGTTCTTCGGCTCGGCCTGCTTCATCCAGAGGATCTTCGATGCGGTGAAGCCGACGGGGAGGCCGTTGCCGGTGAGGGTCAGGCAACTGTCCAGCCCGCCCAGCCGGCCGAGGATGGTTTCGGCCTCATCCAGCGTGCTGGTGTCGCACCAGAGTTTGGCCGGGCGGATGACCGTGCCTTTTTCATCAAGGGGGACAAAGCCGTGTTGCTGGCCGGAGATGCCGATGCCCTTGACCTCGGAAGGTTTGACCTTGGCGGCGGCCACGGCCTCGCGGATGGTTTTTTCCAGTGCGGCCACCCAGACCTTGGGATGTTGTTCCTTGGCCCCGCCCTTGAGATTGGGCAGAAGGCCGTAGGCGGCCGTGGCGGTGGATTTGATCTTGCCGGTGGCGCCGTCCATCACAACAGCCTTGGTTCCCTGGGTTCCGCTGTCGACGCCGATGAAGTATTGGCCCATCTAGATCATCATGCCTGCCGCGGTGACAAAATCGAGCGAAAAGCATGGCGAGGAATTCGCTTGGGCGCGGGCGGACGTGGTTTATCTTTTCCCGGAATGCCTGCAACGGACACCATCGTGGCCCTGGCCACCCCCCCGGGACGGAGCGCACTTGCCTTGATCCGTCTCAGCGGTCCCCAAGCGCTGGAACTGGCCGCCACCTTGGCCGCCCCCCGTCCCCTGCCCCCGCGACGGGCCGTCCATGCGGTGCTGAAGCTTGACGGCAAAATGCTCGACGATGCGGTGGTCACTTGCTGGCCGGGGCCCGGTTCCTACACCGGCGAGGACACCGCGGAAATCTGCTGTCATGGCAACCCGCTCATTGTCGAATCGTTGATGGAGGCCTGCTGCCGCCTGGGAGCCCGGGTGGCCCGGGGGGGCGAATTCACGGAGAGGGCCTTCCTCAACGGGCGCATGGACCTGACCCAGGCCGAAGCGGTGATGGACCTGATCCAGGCCGGGTCCGAACGCGCCCTCCGCGCCGCCCGCGCCCTCCAGGACGGGCATCTCGGAAAATCCGTGCGCGCCATGGTTGAAGAACTGCTGCAACTCCTGGCCCACCTGGAAGCCCACATCGACTTCCCAGAGGAGGACATCGATCCCCAAACCGGCGCGGCTTTTCTCCAAGGGATCGACAACTTGTCGGCGCACTTGGAGTCGCTGCTCGAAACGGCACCCGAGGGCCGCCACCTGCGGGAGGGATTCCAGGTTGTTCTCTGCGGCGCACCCAATGCGGGCAAATCCAGCCTTCTCAATGCCCTCCTCCAGCGCGACCGGGCCATCGTCAGCCCGGTGCCCGGCACCACCCGCGACACCATCGAAGAAACCATCACCCTGGGCGGGATGTGTGTGCGACTGGTCGATACGGCGGGATTGCGACCGGATGCCGATGCGGTCGAACAACTGGGCATCGCCCGCACCCATGAGGCCCTGGCCGCGGCCGATCTGGTGCTCCATTTGGTCGATCCGCTTGATCCACAGCCGCAGCCCCAAACGCAACTGCTGGAGGACACCGGCTCCGCCCCGGTCCTCCACCTCCGTTCCAAATGCGATCTGCACCCGGGCCCGCTGCCGGAGGAGTGGCTGGCGGTGTCCGCCAAAACCGGCCATGGGCTGGATGCATTGCGCCAGCGCATTGCAAGCCACCTGCGTATGGACGAAACCAGCGGCGGCCTGGATGCCCTGGCCATCAACAGCCGCCACGAGGCCCTCCTGGCCCGGGCACGCGACGCCCTCCTGGCCGCGCGCGAGGGGCAATCGACCGGGCGGCCGCCGGAACTGGTCAGCTCGGACCTGCGCCTGGCCCTGCAGTCCCTCTCGGAAATCACCGGCCGGGTGACCAACGAACACATCCTCGACCGCCTGTTCAAAAATTTCTGCATCGGAAAATAAGCCCATGTCCGCCTACACCTCCATCCTCCGCCCGTTCTTCTTCCAGTTCGACCCCGAGGCCGTGCACCACTTCAGCATGGCCCTGATGGGAAAAACGCCTCTGGCCCGGCTCATGGCGGGATTCCGTCCCGCCCCCTCGCGGCCACTGGAAGTGTTCGGCCTGAAATTCCGCAACCCCCTCGGTTTGGCGGCGGGGTTCGACAAGAACGCCCAGGCCCTGGCCGCCTTCCACGACCTCGGGTTCGGCTTCATGGAAGTCGGCACCATCACCCGGCACGGGCAGCCGGGCAATCCGCGCCCCCGCATCTTCCGCTGCCCGCGGGAACAGGGACTGGTCAACCGCATGGGTTTCCCCAATGACGGAGCCGACGTCCTCGCCGCCCGGCTGGCCGCATGGAAGCCACGGCCCGGTTTCCCCATCGGCATCAATCTGGGCAAATCCAAATCCACCCCGCTGGAAGAGGCCCCCGGGGATTATCGCTATTCCTTTGAAAGGCTCCATGCCTACGGCGATTTCTTCGTGGTCAACGTCAGTTCCCCCAACACCCCGGGCCTGCGCAACCTGCAGGCTCCGGACCAGTTGCGCCCCATCCTGCGCACCCTGCAGGAAGCCAATCAGGCCGCCCCGCAACGCAAGCCCCTCCTCCTGAAAATCGCCCCCGACCTCGCGCGGGAGGACATCGCCGCCATCCTGGCACTTGTGCTGGAAGAGAAACTGGACGGCATCGTGGCCACCAACACCACCCTCGACCACAGCAGTATCGCCCTGCGGGAAACCGGAGGTCTGAGCGGGCGTCCCCTCACCGCGAAGAGCACGGAGATCATCCGCTTCATCCACCGGGAAACGTCCGGAAAACTCCCGATCATCGGGGTGGGCGGGATCTTCACCGCCGATGACGCCCGGGAAAAACTCGATGCCGGTGCGGTGCTGGTCCAGTCCTACACCGGATTCATCTACCAGGGGCCCGCGTTTGCCTGGCAGGTATTAAAGAGTTAGTTTGTCCATTTGACATCCTACCCTACTGAGCAACCAAAATGGCCAACGGGAGGGCGAGGCTCCCGCCGAGCCGTTTGGGGGTCTTTCATCCAAGGGCGGCTCAGCCCCGCACGCCTGCGGGGGAGCCTGGAGCTTCGCCCTCCCGAAATGCGAATGCCCGTATGCCTGGAGCAATTCCGATCTGCGTTCATTCAATCATTGGTTGGGCCGCAGTCCCCGTCGCCCTACAACTAACAATCTAGGCCTCCGATGAAATGGGAAGGGCACTAGGGCGCTTTGCGTTTAACGAGCAGTGGTTTCAACTCGTTTCTCTTACTCGCTCTCGTGCACGTTCTCTCCCATTCAGAGAGCACGAGAATGAGAATGAGTACGAGAACGAGCGGCAGATTAAATGCAAAATGCTCTAGGTATTGGCCGGAGGTTGCAGCGACGGACCCTCAACGGGCTTCATCTTCGAAACCTTGCCGCCCCAGGAAAGGATGCGGGCCTTGGCCCCGGCGTCCTCGGCCTCCTGGATTTGCCCGTTCCGTCCGTAGGCCAGGGAAAGACTGCTCCAGGCCATCTGGTCGTCTGGGTGGAGCGTGACGGCAGTTTTCAAGGCCTCGACCGCTTCGGGTGCCCGGTTCAATTTGACCAGGGCCATGCCCAATGCCTGCCAGCCCTCGAAGAAAGCGGGATCGTGCACGGTGGATTGGCGATACCATTCCACCGCCTGTTCAAGCTCGCCCAGGGCGAGTGCGCTGTTTCCTTCGTCCAGCAGTTCCTCGGAGTTTGGCATGGGGCATGGCCGCTGGGACTAATGGCCCGGTCGCTTGAGCGTGATGGCGAAACAACCGGCAAAGAGGACCAAGCCGGTGACCACGGTGACGAGGTAGCAGAATCCCTCGGGGGGGAGGCCGGCCAGCCAGGGCGAGCCCGGCGGATAGAATCCATAACGCAGGGCCGCCAGTCCGTAGGTGAGCGGATTGAGTTTCATCATCCAGTAGACCAGGCCCTGGGCGCTGTCCTGGCTGAAGAGGGTGCCGCTGAGCAGCCAGAGGGGGAGGAGGAAGATATTCATGATGGCGTGGAAGCCCGCCGTGGAGTCGAGCGGCCACGCGATGAGGTAACCCAGCGCGGTCAGGGACATGGAAAGCAGCACGATGACGAGGAGGATTTTAGCGAAACCGGGAAGCGAGGGACTGTAACCGGCCCATTTGACCACCACCAGCATCAACCCGGCCTGGAGGGTGGCCAGGGCGGCTCCGCCCAATACCTTGCCGAGGACGATGCTGGCCCGCGACACCGGGGCCACCAGCACGCTTTGCAGGAAGCCCTCGCGCCGGTCCTCGATGATGGAGATGGTGGAGAAAATCGCGGTGAAGAGGACGATCATGACCAACATCCCGGGATAGTAGTATTCCAAGTAGGAAATCTGTCCCGGGAGCGAATCGGCGCGGAAGGAATTGCCCACACCGAAGCCGAGCAGGAGCCAGAAAACCACCGGCGTGGCCAGGGCCCCGATGACGCGGTTTTTTTGGCGCAGGAAGCGGACGATTTCCCTTTGCAAAAGGGTGATGCTGGCCAGGGCGTTGCAGCGTAGCGGTTGCGTGGTGCTCATGATTTCTCCTTGCCGGCCCAGGTGCGGCCCACCTTGGCCTGGTAAACATCGGCCAGGGTCGGACGGGCCAGGTTGACGGACTCGGCCGCGGCACCGATTTCCCGGATGATGCGCGCGGCTTCATCCTCGGCCCCCGTAGGCAGACGGACCACGACTTCGCGGGCCTGGACTTCCACCGTATGGGTGGTGAGGGATTTGACCCGCACGGCCAGCTCTTGAAGATTGCCACCGGAGAGCCGGAGGATGCGGCCGCTGAGCGATTCGCGCAGGGCCTGGGGCGCGCCTTCGGCGATGATCCTGCCTTCATCGAGCAGGACAATGCGGTCGCAGCGTTCCGCTTCCTCCAACAGGTGGGTCGTCATGAGCAGGGTCAATCCGTCCTCGCGTCGCATTTGCTCGTAATACTCCCACAATTCCATGCGGATGCCGGGATCGAGACCGGTGCTGGGCTCGTCCATGAGGAGGATCTGCGGGCGGTGGAGCAAGGCCTTGGCGATTTCCACCCGGCGCTGGAGACCGCCGGACAGGTCCTGGACGAAGGATTGCTTGCGCTCGGTCAGTCCGAAACGCGCGAGAAGGGCGTCGATGCGCGACTCGAGTTCGCCGCCGCCGAGTCCGTAGAGGTGGCCCTGGTGGCGGAGGTTTTCCGCGACCTTCAATTTTTTGTCGAGTGCCGGGTGCTGGAAGACACAGCCTATTCGGGCGCGGATGGCATCGAGGGGGCCACGGTAGGAATCAT
Organism: Candidatus Methylacidiphilales bacterium; assembly: GCA_033875315.1. Classification (NCBI taxonomy): domain Bacteria; kingdom Pseudomonadati; phylum Verrucomicrobiota; class Methylacidiphilae; order Methylacidiphilales; species Methylacidiphilales bacterium. The sequence goes on along the minus strand of JANRJG010000021.1, from coordinate 7,989 downwards.
CGCCGAGATGGATCTCGCCTTCCTGTGGGGCACGCAAGGTGGTCAGCAGTTTGAAGAGGGTGGTCTTGCCGCCGCCGTTCGGTCCGAGGAAGCCGAAGATTTCCCCGGCGTTCACCCCGAGGGAAAATTCACGCAGGGCCACGCGTTCGCCGTAGCGATAGGTGAGATTCTGGATATGCAGCAAGGGGTTGGCCATGGGGATGGATTCAGGAGTTGGAGCGGGCGGTCTTTCGGTTGCGGGAAACACGGACGGGTTCGTCACGGTGGAGAATGTCGTTCTTGTAGAAGAGTTGCACCAACTTTTCCGCCCTCGGCTCGAGAATTTCCAGGGCCCGGGTGCGTTCCTTCAGGCGGTCGGAAAGATTCTCCGAGGCCACTTGTTTGAGGTCGTCGACATTGAGCAGGCAAACCCCCGGGATTTGGGCCACGGCGGGATCCACATCACGGGGCACGGCCAGATCCATGATCAAGAGGGGCTGGCGGACAAAACGCGAAGCAAAGACGGCCAGATCCCCCCGCTCAAGGACGGCGTGGGGGGCGGAAGTCGAGCAAATGAGGATGTCCATGGAGCAAAGGCGGCCTTTCCATGCTTCCCACGGGATGAAGCTGGCCTGGTAGGCCTCGGAAAGCGACAACCCGCGTTCGGCGCGCCGGTTGGTGCAGAACAACGAGCGCACCCCGGCACCGTAAAGGGCCTCGGTGACTTTTTCCCCGGTGTCGCCGGCTCCGAGCACCAGGACGTGTTTGCCCTTGAGCGAGCCGAGGATGCGGATGGCGGCCTGGACAGAAACCGAAGCCACCGAGATATGGCCCCGGCCCACCGCACTGGCGGTGCGAACGGCCTTGGCGGCGTTGAAGGCGGTTTGGAAGAGGCGGTTGAGCACGGGGCCGCTCGATCCGGTCCGCTTGGCCATGAGATAGGCTTCCTTGGCCTGGCCGAAGATTTCCGTTTCACCGATGACCATCGATTGCAGACCGCTGCAGACTTCGAAGAGGTGGCGGATGGCCTCCTCGTTTCGGTGGATGTATCCCTTGTCCAAGCCGGTGTCGCGGATTTCCAGGAAGTCCTTCAGGCTGTCCTTGAGTTCGGCCACCGCCTGCCTGGTGGTCATGCGGGTGGCGAGGTAGAATTCCACCCGGTTGCAGGTGGAGAGGATGACCATCTCGGCAAAGGACCGGTGGACGCCGAAGAATCGCAGGGTGGATTCGAGCGAATCGCCGCCGAGCGACAAGCGCTCCCGTGCCTCGACGGAGTTGGCGTGGTGGTCGACCCCGATGCAAATCAGATTCATGGACGGAGCATTCCAATGTGCCCCGGGAGACAGGCGCCCGCAAGCATCAAGATGCGGCCATCACCCGTTCCGCCAATTGGAAGGAGGAGGCCACGCAATCGGACACCGACACCCCACCGCGCAGGTTGCCGCCAAGGAACAGTCCCGGATGCGCGGCTTCCAAGCGGTCGAGGGCGTCCAGCCGGGTCTGATGGCCGACCTCATATTGCGGGATGGCCGGATTCCAGAGATGGTGGTGGACCATGTCTGGGCCGCCATCGATGCCCAGCCATCGGCACACGGCGCCCCAGGCCGCGGCTTGTGCCGACGGCTCCGACCCCGCATCGGGGAGGCACCACTCGGGATGCCGCACCCCGCCCTGGAAGACGGTCAGCAACACCCTGCCCTCCGGAGCCCGCCCGGCAAAGATGCTGGAGGAAAAGAGAATGCCCAGAATGGGCTGTTCTTCCGCCGAAGGGGCAAGCACCCCGAATCCATCGAGGGGATGACGGACCCGTCGCCGCTCGACGCCAAAATGCCAAACCCTCACACTCGAATGAGGATAACTCTCCAGGGCCCGCGGGGCTTCACCGGGGAATCCCTCCCGCAACAGAGGAACGAGAGAACGTGGCGGGAGGGTGCTGACGAGGGCATCGTGCGGCCCCTCCCCGTTGACCCGCCAGCCCGGACCGGAGGACGCGATTCCATTCGCGGCCTCGCGACGCCACGACGACGCCAATTCCGCCGCCAGTCGAGCGGGCAGTGCGGACAGTCCTTGCCGGAACGACAACATGCGTGCCCGGACGCGCGGACCGGGGGCTTTCCGGCCGCGCAGCGCCCCCTTGAGCAGCGAACCCTGCTCCCGTTCCCATGCCCATAACTTCGGAAAACCAAAACGCGCGGAAAGACGAACCGGGTCGCCCGCATAAATCCCGGAGATGAAGGGATCGATCAAGCGCTCCACGGCCTCGACCCCCAGACGGCGGCTGAAAAAAGCCGCCACCGACTCATCCCCGGCGGTTCCGGGTTCGCGGAAGGGCTCGGAGAGCAGGCGGACTTTACCCGGGACACCCAGCAGCGGTGAGGTCAGGAATGAAAGCGGGCCGGAGGGAGCGGCCACCGGACCACCGCCGTGGTAGATGAACCGCTTCCGGGCCTGCGGCAGGGGGGATAGAACTTCGCCCCTTAATCCACAACCCTCGATCAACTCCGCCAGAGCCCCGCCCTTTTCCAAAACCGTGTTCGGGCCGAGTTCCAGCAGGTACCCCTCGTGGCGGAGCGTGCGAATGACCCCACCGGGCTCGGGCGAGGGATCGTAAACCGTCACCTCCGCCCCCAACTGTCGCAGTTTCCATGCCGCGGCCAGTCCGCTGATGCCGGCCCCGAGGATGGCCACCCGCTTGGCTTTTTTCATGAGGAAGATGCTCCAGCCACGGCATCAATGACTGCGGCCACCGTTTCCACCCTCGCCTGCGGGGTGATGCCATGGCCGAGGTTGAAGATGTGGGCCCCACGTTCCCGGGTCGAGGCCAGCAAAACCCGGGTGGCGGAAACCGCGGCCTGTGGATCACCGGTTAGCAACAGCGGATCCAAATTGCCCTGCACCGCCATACCCACGGGCAGGGTGGCCTGGATCGCCGCCAGATCGGCCCCCGTGTCCAGACTCAATACTTGGGCTCCCGTGCCGGCCACCTGCAAGGCCCGGTGGGATTGACCCCGGCCAAAGACAATCGCCGGAACACGCCCCTGAAGCCTAACGACAAGTTGACGCATCCATTTGAGGGTGGCCTCCTCCAGCATGGCGTCGTCGCACAATCCCCCCCAACTGTCGAAAATCTGGACCGCATCCACCCCGGCCTCGACCTGCATGAGGAGGTAGTCGCCGCACACGCTGGTGATTTTTTCCATCAACCGATCGAAGCGAGCGCGGTCGTGGTGGAACAGCGACCGGATGCGGGCCCCCTCGCCCGGACTTCCGCCTTCGACCATGTAGGTGGCCAGGGTCCAGGGAGAACCGCAAAATCCGAGCAGCGCCTTGTCAGGTCCCAGGGCTTGGCGCACCAACCGGAGGGCCGCGGGAACATACTGCAAACGCGCGGCCGCCCCGACCCCGGCCAGCGAATCGAATTGGTCGGGGCGCTCCAGGATGTAATCCATCGCGATGCCTCCCGTGTCCTTGAAGTGATAGGGCTGCCCCATGGCCTCGGGGACGACCAGGATGTCGGAAAAGATGATGGCGGCATCGAGCGGGAAGCGCCGCATGGGTTGGAGGGTGACATCGGCCGCCAGATCCGGCGTCCGCACCATTTCAAGAAAGCTGTACCGTTCCTTGAGCGCGCGGTATTCGGGGAGGTAACGACCGGCCTGCCGCATCAACCAGACCGGCGCACGGTCGGGCCTCCCCCCCCGCGCGGCGGTCAGGAATCGTTCGCGCGACGTGCTCATGCTTCCTCCAACCATTCCCTCGGCCTCAGGTAGTCGGCCAGGGCGGCTTCCGCACTGCCCGCCGCGTCCTCATGGCCGTATTCCCAACGGACGAGCGGAGGCAGGGACATCAGGATCGACTCGGTGCGCCCGCCACTTTGCAGGCCGAAGAGCGTACCGCGGTCGTAAACCAGGTTGAACTCCACATAGCGGCCCCGGCGGTACAACTGGAACTCTCGTTCGCGCCCGCCGTGCGGACGTCCCGCATTTTTTTCCACAATCGGAAGATAGGCCGGGAGGTAATGGTCGCCCACGCTGCGCATCAGTGCGAAGCAGCGTTCGAAATCCCAGCAGTTCCAGTCGTCGAAGAACAGCCCACCCACCCCGCGGGTTTCGTTCCGGTGCCTGAGGAAGAAATAGTCGTCGCATTGTTTTTTCAACCGGGGATAAATCTCCGGACCGAAAGGCTGGCAGGCCGCACGGGCCGTCCGGTGCCAGTGTCGGACATCTTCAATGACCGGGTAGTAAGGTGTGAGGTCGAAGCCGCCGCCGAACCACCAAACGGAATCGCCGTTCTCCGCCGTGGTGCTGAGGAAGCGCACATTGGCGTGCGAGGTCGGCACGTGGGGATTGCGCGGGTGGATGACGAGGGAAACCCCCATGGCTTCGAAGGGACGCCCCGCCAGACCAGGCCTGTGGGCGCTGGCGGAGGAGGGAAGCGCCCCGCCGCGCACATGGGAAAATGCCACCCCGGCCTTCTCGAAGACCCCGCCCCCGGCCAATACGCGTGTGTCACCTCCCCCTCCCCCGCCCTCTGTGCGCTCCCAGGTGTCACGGCGGAAGCGGGCCCCATTACCGCCTTCCAGCTTCTCGAAGGCCTCACAGATGCGGTCCTGCAGGCCCATCAAGTAGGCCTTCACATCGGCGGCGCGGGAGGAATCGGTCACCCCACCATCAGACCGGACCGGGGGGACAGAGGCAACCAAAACCCGAGCCGTCCCGTCTTCAGTCATCCGATTCCGTCTCCAGGTCGGGAATGTGGGTGAAGGCGATCCGCATCGGCGCGGACCTGAGAGCTTCGATTGAACCGCCCAAAAAAACGCTGTTCCGCCCGAACTTGAGGTTGATCTCGTCCATCAGGTGGCTGAGTTTGCGGTGGTTTTCCTCCGTTTCGAAAAGCGACGGGGTGACGAGCTGTTTTTCCGTCAGGCGGAGCAGTGTGATGCCGACAGCAAGCGGATTTTTTCCCACGGGACGCCGTTCCCACAGCGCGGCCAGCACCCGGATGAATTGCAGGGTGTCCTGGGTTTCGTTGAAACGCATGTCGCTGCCCCAACGGGTTCGGTCGCCGTACTTCACCGAAAGATGCATCGCCCCGGCGTGGCAGTCCATCTTGCGCAGGCGCACCGCCGCCTTCTGGGTCAGGCGGTGGAGCACGGCGTAGGCATCGGGCTCGTTGCGCTCCTGGGGCGGGAGGACATGCGAGTGGCCCACGGTGGCATGGTGCGTGGGTGGCTCGTAGACCATCAACCCGCGCAGTTTCCCATACATGCGTTCGCCCTCGATCCCGCCCCAGACCACGCGCAACTTGTGGACATCGGCCTCCAACAATTGGCGCATGGTGCGGATGCCGTGGCGGTGCAGGCGCGCTTCCATTTGCTCGCCGATCCCGCACAGATCGCGCAACTCCAGCCCGTAGAGGCGCCCGGGCAGGTCGGCCAGATCGAGCAACACCAGCCCGTCGGGCTTCTGCATGTCCGAGGCGGTCTTGGCCAAAAACGGATTGGGCGCCACCCCGATGGAACAACGCAGGCAATGGCCCACCTGGTCGCGGATCGCGTCCTTGATCCGCCGGGCGATTTCCCGGACTTTTGCCGGGTCGCGCCAGTTGGTTGGCAGGGAACAGACCATCTCATCGATCGACCAGACATCGTCGACGTGGATGCAGGATTCGACTGCGGCGACCAGGCGGTGGTGGTATTCGACGTAGGTTTCATGCCGGGCCTCGACCAGGCGGATGCCGGGACACATTTTTTTGGCATCGCCCACGCGGGTGCCCGTCTTGACCCCGAAGGCCTTGGCCTCGTAGCTGGCGGCGATGCAACAGGTGGAATCGGCCATCATCGGCACCACACCCACGGGAAAGCCGCGCAAGGTCGGATCGACCTGTTGTTCGACCGAAGCAAAGTAGGAATTGAAATCGACGACCAGGCTGCGCAGCGCCATGGGAATACTTTACCCCCGGGCGGGCCGCTGGCCAGCGTCGCGGCGACGGCGTTCGAGCGGACTGCGGATCCAGGCGCGGATGCCCGCGGCGGCCACGATCCAGAGGGAAAGCCAGCCGGGCCAATCCCCCCAGCGGGCGTAAAACGTCTGCCGGATCGCGGGCAACGGCACCTGCATGCGCATCGTTCCCGACACCTGGACCCGGCCGGTCTGCGGGTCGCGCAGCACCCCGCGCAACACCCCACGTTCATCGATCCAGCCCGTCACCCCATTGTTGGCGACCCGGATCATCGGGCGGCGGAACTCGATGCAACGAAAGCGGGCCTGTTGGAGGTGTTGCCAGGATTGCCAGGAACGCCCGAACCAGCCGTCGTTGGTGATGTTGATGAAGGCATGCGGGTTTCCCCCGAGAAAGCGACGGGCCACCCCGGGGAGACTGTCCTCGAAGCAAATGAGCGGGGCCAGGCGCCAGGTCAGCGCAAGGTCCAGGTTCCTGGCCTCCTTGCCAGCGGTGAAATCCGTGCCCAGCGGCACCCAGTGGCGCAAAAACGGGAAGATCCCGGCCAGGGGCACATATTCCCCCATCATGACCAGGTGCATCTTGTCGTAAGACTGGTAATAGGGTTCGTCCTGCTGGACCAGGACCGCCGAATTGGCGATTTCAAAGCCGCGCCGCAGAACGGTGCCATAAAGAAAAGCCGAGGCCCATTTCGGCACCGCCCGCTGCTGGAAAGACTGGAACTCCGGCAGGTCGTCGAGGGACCCGGGAATCGGGGTTTCCGGCCAAACAAGCAGATCGACGGGCGGGCTGCCTTCCAGCGCATTTTCCGTCAATTCCATACAACGGCGCAGTGCGGCGGCACCTTCCATCCCCTCGCCCCAGGGATCCTGCGGGATATCGGGTTGGACCGCCAAGACTTGAAGCGTGCCAAGGATGGGTGAACGCACGGTCAACCGCCCGCTGCCGAAGTAGACGGCCGCACCAATCAACGCCAACACAGCCATCAGCTCAAAATGGGGGCGCAGGGGCCGGGGACCGGTCGCACGCGCGTGGGATTCCTGGATGATGCGCAGGCCGGTGAGGGCGATGACCGTTCCGCCAAAAATGACCAGCCAGGAAATCAACCCGATCCCCCCCAACTCGGCGATCTGGGCAATCACCGGGTACTCGATCTGCGAGACACCGAGGGCATTCCAGGGAAAACCGGTACCAATCCAACCGCGCACCCATTCCAGTCCGGTGAATGCGCAGGCCGCAAAAAACGCGGCCAGAAGGGAAGAGTGGGCGTTGAGGGCAGCCGGCAGTCGACCTGTCACGCAGGCCAGCACCGGCAACCAAAGCACGAGAAACACCGTGCAAAAAAGCACCACAGCGAACCAGCCCGCCACCGACACCTCCGTAAGCCAGAAGAGCGAAGGCCCATAAAAGCCCAGCCCGGCCAGCGCACCACAGCCCGCCGCCTCCCACAGACGGAGCGGGCGCAGGAAGTAACAGGCCACGACCATCGGCATTGGAAAGACCCAGGCCAGGGCGGGCTGGGAAGCCGGGGCGAAGGCCAGATAGGCGCAGAGCCCCGAGAGCAAAGCGGTGGAGACCAAGATCGAGAGACGAGCGTGCGGGAACCCTTTCATGGCAGGAGTCGGCCATTCTACCCAAAGTCCCGGCTTGGCCAACGTTCTTGTTTGCACTCGGCTATCGTCTCTTCGGTAAAAGAACAACCCGCCATCAGTCCCGCAGCGACTGACCTGCATTCCGCCAATCCGGGCGAGTGCGAGAACGAGGGGCCGATGAAACCGCAAGTAGGCTAGAAGTCATCTCAAAAATAGGACAGGCCCGCGCTGGAGGTCAAAAAGCTGTCCGGCGAGGCGCGAGGAGAGCGAAGGTATGAAATATACCTTTAACCGACGAGCAACGAAGCGGGGCAGCTTTCTGGCTCCAGCCCTGAGGGTTGCGGCGGCACCGACCCGCTCCCTTCGTCGTCACTTCCTCACGTATATACTTCATATATGCTCGGTCGTTCCTCCTCGGGTTCGGGCCGGTGGCACTCGCAACGCGGACTTGCCCTAT
>JANRJG010000020.1 GCA_033875315.1 Candidatus Methylacidiphilales bacterium | reverse complement strand
TATGGACATCCAAGCCCACATGGCGGATAATGGGTTTAAGGGTGGTGGACGGGACATCATTCAAGGGTGTTTTCATCGACCCCTTTGTGGCTCTGTTCTCTCCGGAGTTCAACCCACGTTTAGCGCCCGCCACCACCCCCTGCTTTTGACCCACCGGCTTGTATCTTTGAACTCGCCTTACCGCTAACATGCAGCCATCATGACTCGGCAATAAATATACTTATATGAAATTCCACACCGCACTTTTAGTCTCTGCGCTTTTGCCAATTATTTCATTTGCGGAGACTCTAATCCCAAGCTCACTCAATCCTGCATTCACAGAATCTCGTGAGAAGGCATTCATTCCGTGGTCAGATCCGGAACAATCCACAACCTATTGGAAAGAGCTTTCTCCAAAAAATGTTCCAATTTACTACGAACGTAAGCACGGAGATTTAAGCAGAGATATTTATATACCTAACCCAGGTATTGGATACTGGGTTTTGGCAGGACTTACCAAAGAGAATCTATTTAAAACCCACAGGGAAAAGCTAAAAATTAATGATACTCTTGTAAGTGCATCAATTTATAAGGATGAAAAAGGCAATGACATCTATTGGGCGCTGTGGGCGCCACGGCAACGCGCCTATCTTCTGACCGATAAAATGAAGGAGTTGGGTATCGGACAAGCACAGATTGAATACTCCATTTTTGACAGATTTGGATTTTTTGCGGCTTCGCTTAAGCCATTCTCTGGTATCATTACTTGGGCTTCACTAGCGGTTAATCTGATATTATTGATTGTGATCGTTTCTGTCTTCATTCTACGCTCAAAGCAAAAACAATGACGCCGAACAGAGCGATGCAGCCAACCCCTACCCTCCGGGCCTTTCGGCCCTGCGGCGTCTGTCACACATCCTGCTTACGCAGGCTGCGCGCCAGCCGTTCGTAGGGGTGCCTGATCGCGGACGTTCGGGAAAAACATCATGAGAGACAAAAGATTTCTAATCTCTGCGGTGATCGGCCTTTGCATATCTGCCGTTTTAATTGGTCTTGCACTGGTCCCATCCTCATTCTGGTCTAATCTGACTAATGCGGTCGGCCTGGGGGTTGCGTTGTTTTTGTTGCCTTTTATAAGCACTATCGTCGGTATTTTTATCGCTATATATTTCTATTCAATCGCCTCTTCATATGTCGATGCAAAGCAGAGAGGAAAACCCGGTTGGCTGGTGGCACTATTTGTTGCTTTCATATCCTGGCCCATAGGGTGGATTGCTTGGGTTATCTTTAGACCCACTGACAAACAAGCGCTTGAAACCAATAAGACACCCAATCCAGGCCATTGAGCCAAGGCGCTAACGCACGTGGCAAATGGTGTACGTTCTTGATACATATGAAATTCGAATCCCCAAACACATGTCCAAAATGTTTTGCTAGAGCAGGATTTCGTCGGCTTGATATGGAAGACAAAGGAACAGGTCTTGGGATTTACTTGCTTGGCGGCCTTTTGGCATGGGGGTTCTACCAGACTGCCAGACAAGATAAGTTGGTCTGCACGCAGTGTGGTTACGCTTTTAGTCGACCATCGAACCTATCTCCAAAGAAATTGATTTTGATATCGTTGTTTCTACTAGGACTTGCGGCCATTCTCACACTTGGAATATACCTAAACAGATAAACTTCGAACCAGCCAGTTGACCCAACGGGCGAAGCGCCCGTGGTTCACCGGTAGACGTTCAGCTGAAAAGATATGCCTGTCGTATACACATCCTTAATAGTCAACATATTGGTTGCAGGGTTTTGGGGAGTTGTCCTTGCATTTATCCCAAGAGCACAGTTCCGGAATTGGTCTTATGGCTCGGACAACCCCAGCAGCCGCATTCTGGCGTCATTGTATTTGACGATCACCCTCTTCAGTGTTTTTGCATTTCTGAAACCAGATGGGCTCGTACAAATTTGTTTTTTTCTCTTCCCGTTCCAGATTGTTTATAAATTGTTGAGTGCCATCGCCGTGCGTGATCTTAAAAACCCCGTTGTCCTATCGAATCTGGCGATTGTGGTACTGCACTCTTTTTCGTTAAACTGGCTCATCCACCATGCCACCAAAAACTCATGAACATCAGGCTTTCTCATTTTTGTGCTGGAACCGAGGGGCTTTGGGCCGTTCGCGACATTCGGACCATCCGGGGCGCGTCTTTGCCCGCGGCCGAACGACTGCACATCGCCGATGGCGATGGATCACCTTCAGGCAACTGGACGCTTCGTGGCGTCCGTAGCAACGCCAGGTACACCACTTCAGAGGAAAAAGCACAGCTAGAGGCCCGACAAGAGGGTTTGGGGCGCCGCGATTCGACCCTTGCGGCCCATATTCCGATCAAGAAGAACGAGGCATGGTGGCAACTGAGCCAGGATCAACGCCGGCAAATTTTTGAGGAGCAATCCAAACACACCTCTGTCGGTCTTCAATACCTTCCAGCCATCGCACGTCGACTTTATCACTGTCGAGATTTGAACACTGCTGAACCGTTTGATTTCCTGACCTGGTTTGAGTTCAGTCCGGACCATGAACGGGACTTTGATGATTTGCTCCTTCATCTTTGCACTTCGAGCGAGTGGGACTATGTTGAGCGGGAGGTTGATATCCGTTTGGTTAGGTGAGAAACCCAAGCATGGGGGCTGGCCAGTGGAAAAGTCGTGCCGTTTCCCGGAACGCCATGAAAAATCGTGACGTGCCCCGATCAGAGCCGAGGGTCGCAGCGATGAAAGGCACGGCATCAGCCTTGGCAGGCGGCTTCGATCTCCAGCAACTCCTCTTCTGAGAAGCCTGCCCCCTGGGCGGCCCGGAAATTGTCCTCCAGTTGCGAGACCTTGCTGGCGCCGATGAGGACGGAAGTGATGGCCGGACGGTGCAGCAACCAGGACAAGGCCAGTTGCGCCAAGGTTTGCCCGCGCTTCAAGGCCAGCAGGTGGAGGGCGCGGACTTTTTCCAATTTGTCCGTGGCGACGTCTTCTTTTTTGAGAAACCCGGTCTGTTTGGCGACGCGGGAATCGGCGGCGATGCCCTCCAGGTAGCGGTTGGTCAACAGGCCCTGCGCCAGAGGGGAAAAAGCGATGCAGCCCGCGCCTTCCTCGGTCAGGACATCAGTGAGGCCCTTCTCAATCCAGCGGTCGAGGAGGTTGTAGCGTGCCTGGTGGATGAGCAGCGGCACACCGGCCTCCCGCAGCAGCCGGGCGGCCTGGCGGGTCATGTCAGCGGGGTAGTTGGAAATGCCCACGTAAAGCGCCTTGCCGGAGTGGACCGCCTGAACCAACGCCCCCATGGTTTCTTCAAGGGGCGTCTCCGGGTCGGGTCGATGGCTGTAAAAGATGTCGACGTAATCCAGTTTCATGCGTCGCAGGCTCTGGTCGAGGCTGCTGAGGAGATACTTGCGCGAACCCCATTCGCCATAGGGCCCGGGGCCCATGCGGTAGCCCGCCTTGGTGGCGATGATCAGTTCGTCGCGCCACTTGCCCAGGTCCTGCTGGAGGATGAGCCCGAGGGTTTCTTCCGCACTGCCGGGAGGCGGGCCGTAGTTGTTGGCCAGATCCAGGTGGGTGATCCCGAGATCGAAGGCCCGCAGGACGATGTCACGCGCCCGGGCGTAGTCGTCGATGCCGCCGAAGTTGTGCCAAAGTCCGAGGGACACCGGCGGCAGGAGCAACCCGCTCCGTCCGCAGCGTCGGTAGGCCTTATCTTGATATCGATCCGGGTTGGGCAAATAAGACATGAGCGATCATCGTACGGAGCGGCAGCGCCCCTGTCACGCGGATCTTCAAAGCCCCGCTCCGCCTCCGCCCAAGCCGGAACGATGCAGTTGATTTACCACGAAGTGCGCGAAGACAGACGGGTTTTGGCTGGTAATTCTCCAGTCATCGAGCGGTGAGCCTTCATACAACTGAAATGCATTTCGATTGCTTGATCCTGCCTGTATGATTAAGCGGTTTCACTTCGCGTCTTCGCGAACTTAGCGGTGAACTGCATTTTCCCGGCTAAAGCAATTCCATGGTGCCATCGTCGACCGGGGTCTGTTTTTCCACGGGAGCATCCTGTCGGCGGGCTTGAACGTCCTGCATCCACTTCCAGGCATAGTCCATCGGGGAGACACGGCGGAAAAAAGCCTCGCCGATCTCGCGCGCCTCGGGCTGGGGCAATTTGTTGAGGTCGGCACCGAGTTCACGGCGGAGTGCTTCCATGACAGCAATCTCGTAACCGACCAGCGTGGTGGGGATGGAAGAGGACATCGGTAGATTATGGGGCGCGGGAGAGGCAGGGCAAGTGTGTGATCTTTTTCCAGTGCGGCGATTATGCTTGCCGGGGCCCACCCGGGGCGGTCAAGAATGAACACTGCGTGTCCTCCATGGGACACTTCCCTCCATGAAGTATACCGGAATCGCCTGCGTCAAAAACGAAGCGGACATTGTCGAGGCGTTTGTCCGGCACAATCTCCATTTTCTGGACCGTTTGATTGTGCTCGACCACGGGAGCACCGATGCCACGGCGGAGATCCTCCATCAGTTGCAGCAGGAGGGCTTGGCCCTGGACATCCGGCAGGACCACAGTCTGGGCAAACGCCAGGGCGACAAAATGACCGCACTGCTGCGGGAGGCGGCCGGGGCCGGGGCCGACTGGATTTTTCTGCTGGATGGTGATGAATTCCTGCGCACGCCGGACGGCAAGCGCCCGGTGATGCCGGCCGAGGCCCCGTCCATGGTCAAGGCGGCCTGGCAGACGTATTGCGCCCAGAAATCCGACGACCCGGACGAAACCAATCCGGTGCTGCGCATCCGGAACCGCCTGGCCGTCGAGCCGTTCCACGATTGCAGCCTACAAGACCGGCGCGGTTTGTTGAAGGCGGTGATCCACCGTGATCTGGCCCTGCAGCCGGATCTCTACGTCTGGCAGGGCAACCACGAGGTCACGGTGGGAGGGAAAGAGATCGATTTCGTCTTCTGTCCGGGGTGGACGCTGGCTCATTACTCGCTCCGGAGTCCGGCCCAGTATGCCTCCAAACTGGTGATCCAGTGTCTCCAGGCCCTGAGTGTGAGCACGGTGAAGACCGAGCAGAACACCTTTTACACCCGGCATCTGGAACTTCTGCGCAGCAACTACGGGGAGTTCTGTTCCCAGTTTTACGATTTCGTGCCGGCCTATATGGATGATCCCCGCTATCCTGCGGTCAAAGTGCCCGATCCCCTGCCCTACGCGGGCGGTCCCCTGCGTTATACGGTGCCCTTGCCGGAGATCGCCAGTCTGCTTTCCAACGTGATCCAATATGCAGAGACCCTGGCCCGCTCCCACGGACAGATGGTCCAACGGCAGCCCGTGCCGCCGGAGACCGAACTTGTCTTCCAACTGGGTGGCGGGAAGGCCGTCCGCCGATCGATCGGAAGCCTCGCTCCCCGTGAAGTCACGCTGGAATTGGAGGCCATTCCCGCAGCCGCCGCGGGCGCGATCACCTTCCGTCTGGAGGGTCCGACGGGATTGGCCGAGTTTTTCAGCATGCGTCTTGAGGCCGACGATGGCACGGTTCAGGAATGGACGGGGGCTCCGCTGATCCTCGGTCTGAAGATCGAGGGCCAGGCCCAGCCCCTGCACCACCACCACCATTTGGTCTTCATCAAGGGATATGCCCCGGTGGAACTGCGGCTCGATCTCCCCGAAGTCCCGGCGAGGGCCGCCTGGAAACGACTGAAAATCTTCCTCACGTACAACACAGACCCCGCCCACCTGGGCACGCGGTACTTCCAGACCCATCCGTTCTCCCGTCAGAAAACGGTCGAGGAACTGGAGTTGAAAATCCGCCGCTTGGTGACCCTGGGCGGTTTCCTCCGTTTCCAATTCGATTCCCTCCTCGGCCTGCTGAGGCGACGGGAGTGAATCCTAGAGCCGATCCGATTTAGATAGACGTCTTGATTGTAGGGCGGCCACGAAGTCGCGTGCTCGTTCACTCCCACTCAAAGAGTGCGAGAATGAGAAAGAGTATGAGAACGAGTGGCAAATTAAATGCAAAATGCCCCAGAAGCGGCGGCAAGGGACTGTCTCGTGACCACGTCTTGCGCTACGTGTCCCGTTCCACGGCGACGTGGTCACGGGAGAACGCGACCTCGCGGCCGCCTTACAAATGATTGTATCAACCAATACCGGAATGGCTCTAGAGCGCTTTGAATTTAACGAGCAGTGGTTTCAACTCGTTTCTCTTACTCGCTCTCGTGCACGTTCTCTCCCATTCAGAGAGCACGAGAATGAGAAAGAGTACGAGAACGAGTGGCAGATTAAATGCAAAATGCTCTAACACCAAATTGATTTGAGTGGGCGAAAAAGTGCCTTATGGGAGGGCGAAGCTCCTGGCTCCCCCGCAGGCGTTCGGGGCTGAACCGCCCTTGGAAGAAAGACCTCAAACCGGCTCGGCAGGAGCCTCGCCCTCCCGCTTATTCTGTCGTTCAGTCATTTTTTATTTTGGTATAATCCGCAAGTTAGCTGGGGTGATCCGCCAGAGTCGGCTCCGCCCCGAAAGCTTACGGGGGAGCCGGGAGCTTCGCCCTCCCGTAGGACCCTTCGTCCCCAGGACAACATGATTTGGTACAGATCAAATCGCATTGACTGGGTCCGCAAAGGGGCCAGGCCGAGCGTGCCCGGAGAGCCCTCTTCACCAAAGGCATCAAAGACGGACGGAGGCGGAGTCGAAGCTTTCGATCTGGTGTTTGACCTCGTTGAGGAACTTGGCCGCGCCGGCGCCGTTGATGACGCGGTGGTCGATGGTCAGGGCGAGGTTGACGATTTTGCGCGGGAGGGGCTGGCCGTTCTGGAAGATCACTTTTTCGATGGGGGCGTTGACCAGCAGGGTGGCGACGGCCGGGGGGACGATGACCGGGATGCCGTCGGGGATGTCGAACGAGGCCATGCTGGTGATGATGAGGGAAACCTGCTGGCGGGCCTGGTCGCGTCCCTGGCGGGCCAGATCCACGCGTTCACGCAGGAGGTGGGCGAATTCCCTGAGCCCGAAGGTTTCGGCTTTCTCGACCACGGCGGTGGTGAGGTCGTCACCGGGCAGGCTGACGGCGATGCCGAGGTTGACGTTCTTGTAGATGCGGAGGACGTTGTTCTGGGGCAGGGAGCTGCGGAACTGGGGATGGCGGACGAGGGCTTCCTTGACGCACCAGGAGACGAGGCTGAAGGTGGTGATTTCTTCGGTGGAAGCGGAGGCTTTGAAGTGTTTGCGGGCGCGTTCGACCGGCTCCCACGTGACTTCCTGGAAAATGGTGGCCGGGACAGCGACCCGGGCGGCCCGGGTCAGGCGGTTGGAGAGGATCTGCTGTTGCGGGGATACGGAAATCTCCTCGTAGGCCAGGTCGGCATCCGGGGATGGCAGGGGCGGGGTGGGCATGACGGTCTCCGGGGTGTGGGGCTTGGGGGTCAGGGCGGGGATTTGCGATTCCGAAACCGGCTCGATTTGGCCGATTACGGCACCGATACGGACATTGCTTTCCTCGGCGGCATCCCAGCTCTGGAGGATCCCGGAGTGCGACGACTCGATGTCGACGACGGCCTTGTCGGTTTCCAGTTGATAGATCAATTCATCACGGGCCACATTTTCACCGGGCTTTTTGAAGAACTTGAGGATGCGGGCCTCTTCAAGGCCCTCGCCGATGGCGGGGACGCGTATGGGTACGGTGCGGGCGCCGACGGCCACCGCCACCCCGTGGTGACCGTGTCCGTTGGGGGAAACCACGGGTGAGGATCCGCTTCCATCCATGCCGATGAGGCCGAGGATGGCGCGGACGATTTCGCTCGTGCTGGGAAGGCAGGTTTCCTCATAGACCGGATGGAAGCCGACGTGGATGTCATCGCGGGAGATGAGCACCGGGTGCTGGACGAGCGAGTCCCAGACCTCGGGGTCCTGCAGGAGTTCAGAAACGAGGGTCTGGCCGAAGCTGCAGGTGCGGTTGTCTTCCTCGACGACGAGGAGGCGGCCGGTCTTGCGCACCGACTGGGCCAGAGTCTCGCGGTCCCAGGGGACGATGGAACGGAGATCGATGAATTCGACCGACACGCGGTCGCCGACGACGGCCAGGGCTTCCTCGACTTTTTCCGTGCAATTGCCCCAGGCGACGACGGTGACGTCGAGGCCCTGGCGCCGGACGGCGGCCTGGCCGAAGGGGATGGGCGACCAGGCGGCGGTGGCGGGTTGGCGCATGCGGATCATGTGCTTGGGCAGGAGGACGAGGACGGGGTCGGGGCAGTCGATGGCCGACATCATCAAGCCCGCGGCGTCCTCGGGGCGGCTGGGGACGACGACGCGGATGCCGGGGATGTGGGCGAAGGCGGCCTCGTTGGACTGGCTGTGCCATGGACCGCCACCGGGCAGATAGGCCCCGTAGGGGGCGTAGATGACCATGGGACAGGTCCACTCACCGAAGGTGCGCCAGCGGAGGGTGGCGATGTTGTTGACCAGTTGGTTCCAGCCGGGGCCGACGAAGTCGATGAACTGGAGTTCGAAGACCGGGTGCTTGCCGTAGGAGGCGAGACCGCAGCCCACGCCGAGGATGGTGGCTTCGGCCAGGGGGGAGTTGTGGATACGTCCGGGGAAATCGGTGGAGAGGCCGTGGGTGAGTTTGAAGACGCCACCCATGGGGTCTTCGATGTCCTCACCAAAGAAGAGCACTCCCGGGTCGCGCTTGAGGGCCTCGCGGAAGACGCGGTTGACGGCGTCGAGCATGCGTGTTTCTTCGGTGCCGGGGACGATGGAACGGGGCGCTGGCGTGAATTCGGCGGTCAGTTCCTCCAGGGTGTTCTCTGGTTTGGGGTCGGCTTCGGCCTCGGCCTCCCGGTAAGCGGCCTCGACTTCGTTCTGGACGCGGGTCTTCATCTCCTCCCAGGCGGTGGGGCTGAGGTGGCCTTGGTCGATCAATTCGGCGGCGAGGGTTTCGACCGGTTCGCGCGCGGCCATTTCCTTCAACTCATCGGAGGGTCGGTAAAGGCGGTGGTCGTCGCTGCTGGAGTGGCTGCCCTGGCGGTCGAGTTCCAGCCAAAGAATGACCGGGGTGCGGCCGCTGCGCACGCGCTGGACGGCACGTTCGGCCGCCTCATGGACGGAATCGACGGTACGGCCATCGGCTTGGATGATGTTTTCCTTGTCGAAGAGGCCGAGGCGGAGCGGGTTGGTGTGGGTGGTGCGGGTGCTGATGCCGAAGCCGTTGTCCTCGACGACGAAGACCATGGGGAGTTGTTGTTGAAGGGCGAAGGAGACGGCCTCGTAGAATTCGCCCTGGCGCATGCCGGAATCGCCGACGCAGGCGAGGACGAGGGCATCCTGGCCGTCGAGCTTGGCCCCCCAGGCGAATCCGCATGCCGGCAGCAGCGGGCTGCCGGTGGGGGAAGGAAGGCTCCAGATGCCGTGCTTGCGGCTGCTGAAGTGGCCGGGAAGCTGGCGGCCCCCGCTGGAGGAAGTGCGTTTGGCAAAGAAAGCGCGGGCGAGTTCGCGGGAGTTGACGCCGCGGGCCATGACCAGTCCGCGGTCGCGGTAATGGGGGAAGAGAAAATCCTGTTTTTGGAGGAGCGGTGTGATGGCGGCCAGGGCTTCGTGACCGAGGCTGCTGATCTGGAACCAACCTTTGCCCTGCCGGGCAAGGATGCCTTCCCGGCGGTCGCCTTCACGACTGAGGAGCATGAGCTCAAGCAGTCGGAGTTTGGTATCGGGAGCCAATTTGGCCATGGTTGAAAACCTTAGCCGACACCCATTCGAAACTCCAGCGCAACTTGATCGTCCTTCGGAATGGCTGCGATCCCGTGGAGCGGCAGTTCAGGCCGTGCGTCCCAGCCACAGAAGCCAGCGGAAAGTGTCGGTCCAGGGACGGATGTGGCTGGAGCGTCCGCCGTATTGACAGGCCACCGGCACCTGCGCGACCGGGAAGCCCAGCCGGGCGGCCTGGAGGATCATTTCGCTCTCCAACTCAAACCCGCGGGAAGTCCACGTGCCCTGTTCGACCAGCCGACGGGAAAGCCGGCGGAAGCCGGATTGGCTGTCGTCCAATTGCAGCCCGGTGCGCAGGGCCATGATGCGGGACATGATGCGGTTGACCGCACGACGCAGCGGGGGCATGGGTCGGGCAAAGGGGGCGCGGGATCCGATGACCAAATCGATGCCGGGGGGAAAGGCCAGCAGTTTGGGGGCCTCGTCCGGATCGTGCTGGCCGTCGCCATCCAAAAGGAGAAGATGGGTCCAAGAGGGATCGGAGGCGAGACGGGCCCAAGCGTTGCAAAGCGTAGTGGCCTTTCCGGGGGAGAGTCCTGCGGGATTTTCCCAAACTTCGGCCCCGGCCGAACGGGCCCGGGCAACCGTGTCGTCGGTACAATGGTCGGCCAGAACAATGACACGGGCCGCATGGGGCAGGCACCGCCGGACGACCGTCGCAATGGTCGCGGCTTCGTTGTGGGCGGGTATGAGGATGGGGATGAGGCAGCGGAGCGTCATCGGGAGGGGAATGGATATACCGGCGATGCCCGGCCGCTTGGTGAAGTGGTGCACCCTAGAGGGTTCGAACCTCTGACCTCTACAGTGTCAATGTAGCGCTCTACCACTAAGCTAAGGGTGCGAAGTGGAGGAAGAAATTAATTCGTACGCCCGGGGAAGGCAACTCCTTTTCTGGCGGTCAGGAGGGCCGGGTTGGTCGTGGCACGGGTAACCGTCAGGAACTCAGAAGAAAATGGGGATGATGAGGATGGCGACGATGTTGACGACCTTGATCATGGGGTTGATGGCCGGGCCGGCGGTGTCCTTGTAGGGGTCGCCGACGGTGTCGCCGGTGACGGAGGCGGCGTGGGCGGGTGAGCCCTTGCCGCCGTGGTGGCCGTCTTCGATGTACTTCTTGGCGTTGTCCCAGGCGCCGCCACCGGTGCACATGCTGATGGCCACGAAGAGGCCGGTGATGATGGTGCCCATCAGCAGGCCACCCAGCGCCTTGGGGCCCAGCACCAGGCCCACGACGATCGGCACCACCACGGGCAGCAGCGACGGCACGATCATTTCCTTGATGGCCGCCTTGGTCAGCATGTCCACCGCCACGCCGTATTCGGGCTTGGCCGTGCCTTCCATGATGCCCTTGATCTCGCGGAACTGGCGGCGCACTTCGACCACGACCGAGCCGGCGGCGCGGCCCACCGCTTCCATCGCCATCGCGCCGAACAGGTAGGGGATCAGCCCGCCGATGAACAGGCCCACGATCACCATCGGGTCCGACAGGTCGAAGCTCACCGCCCGGCCGTAGCCTTCCAGCTTGTGCGTGTAGTCGGCGAACA
>JANRJG010000019.1 GCA_033875315.1 Candidatus Methylacidiphilales bacterium | reverse complement strand
AGTCGATGGAGGGAATCGTGGCTTCCGCATTCCAGACACCGTTCATGAGACCTGTCGCTCCCCAGACCATGTGGGCAAGGGGGAAATATACAGCAAACATCCAGATGGTGACAAAAAGCAGAACGGCTGAAAACTTCATGCGTTCCGCGATCGCACCAATAATGAGGGCCGGCGTGATGATGGCGAACATCAATTGGTACATCGAGAAGGTGGACCAGGAGGGCCAGGCGGTGTAGTTGGTGTTGGGTGCGGCACCCACGCCATCGAGGAAAAGGTATTTCAGGCTGCCGAAATAAGGAGCCCAAGCAGGTGCGCCTTCAGCAGGGTGTTCGCCGAAAATCAGCGTGAACCCGCAGACGTACCAAAGGATGGTGACCAGACCGGCGATGCCGAGACACTGGGCCAGCACGCTGAGGACGTTCTTGGTCCGAACCAGGCCGCCGTAGAAAAGGGCCAGGCCGGGCAGAGTCATGAAAAGCACCAACGCGGCGCAAACCATGAGGAAGCCGTTGTGTCCGGGACCGGCCACTCCGGCCAGTTTGCCGTCGCCCGAGGGGGCCACATTCCCGAAATAAGTTTCGAGGTCGGCGATGCGGGCTGCGAGTTGTTCCGGGGTGGGGGGCGCCTCGGGTGCGGGAGCGGCTTCCGCGGCCGGGGCGGCCGGTGTGCTTTCCTGGGCCGGCAACATGCCGGTCCCGGCCATGAACGACATGGCCAAAGCCAATGCCGCGATCTTGATTTTCAACATAGTGGATTCCTAACTGGGTTGTTTGTTTCCGGGATATCCCCCATCACACCCGTGATGTGGTCACCCTGCGCACGATCCGGCCCAAACGGTTATCGCAGCGGAAAGCCGCAGATCCGGGCTGGTTTGTATCGAGCATGAAGAATGATAAGCAAAAGCAATGCCAACTTGGACGTGGATCCACTTCAAGCCCATGTCCGGGGCCTATGCCCACCCGCTCCCAAATCGCTTCACAGGGGGGCTTTCGACGTCCGGTTGATTTGAAAAAGTTGACCCGACCGGTCCTAAACTTTACAAGCAAGGGATGAAATCACCCGTGAAGGCTCCTTTTCCCATACTTTGTCTGCTTCTTGCTCTCGGAGCAGCCGGATGCCAGAAATCGGATTCCACCCTCAAGATCGGTCTGGCCGGAGTCCAGACGGGCTCCGATGGACAGATCGGCACCACCATGTTTTATGGATCGCAGATCGCGATCGATGAATGGAACGAAAAGGGCGGACTCCTCGGTAAAAAAATCGTGGCCGTGTCCCGCGACGACGAGGGCAAACCCAATCAAGCGGTGGCCGTGGCGCAGGAGCTGGTCTCGGAAGGGGTGGCCGCCGTCATCGGCCATTTCAACAGCGGATGCACCATCCCGGCCTCTGAGATTTACCAACAGAACGGCATCCTGCAGATCACACCCGGCTCGACCAATCCCACCGTCACCGAACGCGGATTCCGTTCGCTCTTCCGGATCGTCGGGCGCGATGACCAGCAGGGCGTGGTGGCGGCCCGCTATGCGCGCGACACCCTGAAGGCGGGAACCATCGCCGTCCTCCACAACAAGACCGCCTACGGCCAGGGATTGGCCGAGGAAGTGAAGAAAACCTTTGAAGCCCTGGGAGGAAAGGTTGGATTCTTCGCCGGCATCAGCGGGGAGGAAATGGATTTCCGCGCCACCCTTTCCGCCGTGCGCGCTTCCGGGGCACAGGCGGTTTTCTGGGGGGGGATGTATGGCCAGGCCGGGCCCCTGCTGGTGCAGTTGCGCGACGGCGGTTCGGACATGCCTTTCCTCAGCGGCGATGGCACGATCATGCAGGAATTCCTCAACACGGCCGGAAACAAAGCCAGTGGCGTTTACCTGACCTTCGGTCCCGATTTCCAACAAATCCCCGCCGCCAAGGGTTTCCTGGAAAAATACCGTGCCCGCTTCGGTCCCGAGGGTCCGTACTCCATCTATGGCTATGAGGCCGCCAACGTGCTCTTCCAGGCCATGGCCGCCGCTGGAACCACCGAAGCCGCGAAAGTGGCGGAAGTCCTGCGGTCCAAAACCTTTGAAACATCGCTCGGTCCCGTGTCCTTCGATGAAAAGGGCGACCTGCGCCAGACCAACTACATCATCTGGACCGTCCAAGACGGGAAATTCGTCCCCGCCGCCCCCTGATCCATGGATTTATTTGTCAACGGTCTGGCCCGCGGGGCGATCTACGCCCTGGTAGCGCTCGGTTACACCATGGTGTATGGCATCCTCGGGATGATCAACTTCGCCCACGGCGACATCTTCATGATCGGGATGTTCGCCGCCGTGTTCGCCATCGGGGTACTCTCCACGCTCTGGGGCCCGGTGTTGGGTGTCAATTTGGTGATAGGTGCCGTGCTGGCCATCCTTCTGGCCGCGGCCTACGGTTATGCCAACGAGCGCATCGCCTACCGTCGTCTGCGCCGGGCCCACATCCTGGCCCCTTTGACCAGCGCCATCGGCCTGTCCATTGTCCTGCAGAATTTCATCTGGCTCAGTGTCAGCAAGGACAAGATCGACTTCCCGCGCTTTGACAGCGGCCCGCTGGCCGACACACGGATTCCCCTCCCCCTGGGCGCCGAGGCTTCCGTATCCCTGCTCCAGGCGGTCATTCTGGTTTCCTCCCTGCTCCTCATGGGCGGGCTTTTCCTCCTCATCCACCGCACCCGCATCGGATTGGCCATGCGGGCCACCGCCCAGGACCAGCGCATGGCCGCCCTGGTCGGCGTGCCGGTCAACAAGGTCATCGCCTTCACCTTCGTCCTCGGATCGGGCCTGGCCGCGGCCGCCGGCGTCATGGTGGCCATGTATCAGGGCGTGCTCCGCTTCGACTCCGGCTACAGCATGGGGTTGAAGGCCTTCACCGCGGCCATTCTCGGCGGCATCGGCAACATTCCGGGGGCGGTGCTCGGAGGTTTCATCATCGGCATGACCGAGGACCTCACCAGCTACCGGATCGGCAGCGACTGGAAAGACGGCACCACCTTTCTCATCCTCATGGTGGTCTTGATCCTGCGGCCCCGTGGACTGCTGGGCGAGCGGGTGGCGGAAAAGGCCTG
Source organism: Candidatus Methylacidiphilales bacterium (assembly GCA_033875315.1). NCBI lineage: Bacteria > Pseudomonadati > Verrucomicrobiota > Methylacidiphilae > Methylacidiphilales > Methylacidiphilales bacterium. The sequence continues at coordinate 46,372 of JANRJG010000019.1, read as the reverse complement.
AGCGATGAAGCGCTGGTGGCAACATCCCGGAGTCCTCGGAGCGGCCGGGTTGTTCCTCATCACCTTCCCCTTCCTCTGGCTCAAGCTCCGCTATGATTACAATTCCGGCAACGTCACCACTGTTTGGGGGGGGGACGCCGCCCTGCGCTTTTTCCGCGACCTGGCCCCGGTGGCCGGGAGTGTACTGGCGGTTTGTTTGCTGCGTTATTGGACCCCGGCCAGGGCGGTTTTTTCCAAGGGATGGGAATGGACATGCGCTTGCGGGCATAACCGTCTTTTCACGCCCATGCTTATGTTGGGTCTCGTTGCTGTCGCCCCCTGGCTCGGACCCAAATACCTGACCATGGGGGTTTTTGCCGGGCTGTTCATGATCCAGGCCCTGGGGTTGAACATCACCGTGGGTATGGCCGGCCTGCTTGTGCTGGGCTACGCGGGATTTTATGCCTTCGGGGCCTATGCCTTCGCGGTCGGCCAGATCCTTCTGCCCGGTCTGTCTTGGTGGATGGCCGCACCGGTGGTTTTTTTCCTGGGAGGCGCGATCGGATGGTTTGTCGGGCTTCCCTGCCTGCGCCTGCGCGGCGATTACCTGGCCATCGTGACGCTGGGTTTCGCCGAGAGCTTCCGTGAATTGATGCGCAATCTGGAAATCACCGGCGGCGACAAAGGGATCAGCATCGATGCCGCCTCAAAAATCCAACCCGTCGGCCCGGCTTCCGGCCCCCTCGTGGGTTACCTGCTCGTTTTGTTGGTCGTCGCCTTGTCGGCTTGGATGGTCCGTCGGATCTACCACTCCGCCATCGGCCGAGCCTGGGTGGCCATCCGCGAGGACGAGACCGCCGCCGCTTGCATGGGCATCCCCGTGGTGCGGATGAAGCTGTTGGCCTTTGCCCTCAGTGCCGCCTTCGCCGCTTTGGCCGGAGTGCTCTACGCCGCCTTCATCGGCTTCGTTGACCCGGCCGCCTGTTCGTTCGACCAGTCGGTCATGGTCCTGGCCATGGTCATCCTGGGCGGGCTGGGGAGCATCCCGGGTTCGCTTCTGGGCGCGGCCATTCTCTACCTGGTGCCGACCCTCTTGCGCGACCAGCTTCCGGCCCTCTCGGAATACCGTCTCCTGCTCTTCGGCATTATCATGGTGGCCATGATGCTGCTTAGGCCCCAGGGTCTCCTTGGCAGTTCCCGCCGGGCCCACGAAATCAAGGGGGAGGCATGAGCGCACCCCTCCTCACCACCCAAGGCTTGGGCAAATCGTTCGGTGGACTCAAGGCCATCGACGCCATCGACCTCCAGGCCCGGCCCGGCTCCCTCCTCAGCGTCATCGGCCCGAACGGCGCCGGCAAGACCACGCTCTTCAATTGCCTTACCGGCATCTACCGCCCGGACCGGGGACGGGTCGAGTTCGACGGCCGCAACATCACCGGCCTGGCCCCGCACAAAGCCTGCCATCTCGGCATCGCCCGCACCTTCCAGAACATCCGCCTTTTCCCCGAGATGTCCGCCTTGGAAAACATCCTGGTCGGCCAGTTCCACCACACCACCCTCGCCCCCTGGGACATTCTCCTGCGCACCCCTCGCTTCCGGCGATGCCGGGCCGCCCACCTCGAAGAAGCCCATGAATGGCTCGCGTTGGTGGGAATGGAAGGACAGGGAGAAACACCCGCCCGTGATCTGGCCTATGGGATGCAACGGCGCCTGGAAATAGCCCGTGCCCTGGCCACCCGGCCCCGGGTCCTGCTCCTGGATGAACCCTGTGCCGGCATGAATCCTTCCGAGGTCAATGGGATCATCGAGTTGATATCCACCCTGCGCCGCCGCGACCTGGCCATCCTGCTTATCGAACACCACATGAAAGTGGTCATGGAAATTTCAGACCGTGTCCTGGTATTGGATCATGGCGTGATGCTGGCCGAGGGAGAACCGGCCTCGATCCGTGCAAATCCCGATGTGATCCGGGCTTATCTGGGGGGGGGAAATCTGATATGATGCTGGAACTGACCAGGGTCCATGCCGGTTACGGGCCGACCGAGGTCCTCAAGGGGGTGTCCTTGGCGGTGGGAGCGGGGGAAATTGTCACCCTGCTCGGAGCCAATGGCGCCGGCAAAAGCACCACCCTTCTGACCGTCGCCGGAGTGGTCCGCCGGAGCGCAGGATCGATCCGCTGGCTTGGGGAAGAACTCCCACCGCTCACGCCAGACGACATTCTCCGGCGTGGCATCGGTCTTTCGCCCGAGGGTCGCCGGATATTTCCGCGCATGACCGTCATGGAAAACCTGCTCATCGGCGGACTGATCCATCCCGCCGCGCGGAACCCGGACAAACTGGAGCGTATTTTCCATTTTTTCCCCATCCTGGCCGAGCGTCGCGAACAACTGGGCGGGACCCTGAGTGGTGGCGAACAACAGATGCTGGCCATGGGACGGGCCCTGATGTCGGAGCCGAAGCTGCTCATGTTGGATGAACCCTCCCTGGGTCTGGCCCCCCTGATCGTGGAAAAGATTTTCCAAATCATCCAGGAAATCAACCGCGAGGGAACACCTGTCTTGTTGGTGGAGCAAAACGCCCGCCAGGCCCTTCGCATCGCCCACCGGGGCTACGTCCTGGTGACCGGCGAGATCCAGCTCAGCGGCACCGGTTCGGAACTCCTGGCCAGCGATGAAGTGCGGCGGGCCTATCTCGGCGAGAGTTAGAACCGTTGCTTCCTGTCCGCCTCGGGCGGTGGATGAACCTTAGCACACGAGCGGTTCACGCCGTCAGTTTGCGTTCGATCCGCCGGAAGGCCCAGGCGCCCAGGACCAGGGTGAAAAGCAGGAGGGCGCCCAGATGGAAAAGGATTTCCCCCGCGTTCCACGTTCCCCAAGCCGAAATCTGCAGCAGCCGGACCCCGTGGTAGAAGGGCGAGAACTGGACGATGACGCCCAGCACGGGTTGGTTGGTTAGCGGGAAGAAAACGCTGGAGAGGAAGTAAATCGGGGCGATGAGGAAGGAGTAGACCGTCTGGAACTGGTTGATGTTGCGCACCTGGGAGGCCGCGATCAGGCCGATGGCCCCGCAGGGCAGGGAAAGGAATCCGCCGAGGAAAGGGAAAAGCAACAAGGCCCAGGGATTCGGTAGCAGTCCCATCAAAGCCAGGACGAGACCGACGCCCAGCGCCATCAGCGCCGCGCGCAGGAAGAGCCAGAGGAATTCGCCGATGACGACCTCGCGCACCCCGATGGGGGTGGTGAGCATGGCTTTGAAAACCGATTCGAAGCTCAGTCGCACGTAAAAGCCGTAGCTGCATTCGAAGAACGCGGTGAAGAGGGCGGTGGTGGCGATCATGCCCGGGGCGAGGTATTGCGCGTAGCTCAGGCCGTTGATCTGGCCGATGTAGGGGGAGAGACCCAAGCCGAGGGCGGCCATCATGAGCGCGGGGTCGGCCAGCGTGGGCGAGATGTTGGCCAGGAAATCTTTCCGATAGACCATCCAGTTGCGGACAACCACATGCCAGCCCAGCCGGAGGGAGATGCGGAGATCATTCATTGGCGTCGAGCTCCCTGCCGGTGAGTTTCAGATAGACATCCTCCAGATTGGAGGGGCGCAGTTGCAGGGCCAGGATGCCGGCGGTCTGTTGCAGCCGGACCAGATCCTCCAGTCCCGGCGCGCGGATGCAGCATTGGTGGCCCTGGTGGAAGATGTCCCAGGCCTTGTCCAGATGGGGACGGAGCCGGCTTTCCGATTCCTCTCCAAAGATGCCGACAAAACCCGGGGCCTCCTTCTCGATCAGTTCGCGCGGGGCGCCTTTGCCAACCACGGAACCCTTGTTCAAAATGACTATGCGGTCGCAGAGCAATTCCGCCTCATGCATGTAATGGGTGGTGAGGAGGACGGTCTTTCCGGCCTGGCGGAAGGAAAGGACTTTGTCCCAGAGGAGATGTCGCACCGTCGGATCAAGTCCGGTGGTGGGCTCATCAAGAATTAGCAATTCCGGGTCGGACAGCAGGGCTCTGACAAAAGTCAGGCGTCGTTTCATCCCGCCGGAGAGGGTTTTGATGGTGGCGTCTTGCTTGTGCTCAAGGGCCATGTGGGCCAGGAGTTCCTGGATGCGCGGCAGAGCCGCTTTCCTCGAAAGCCCCCCGAAGCGGGCGTAGATCTGCATGTTTTCCAGCACCGTCAGGCCCTCGTCGAGGGCGTTCTCCTGGGGCACGACCCCGAGACGTTCCTTGATCAGCCGCGGGCTTTTCGCCGGGTCGTGTCCGAAAACCTCCAGTTCCCCGCAGTTGCGGGCCACCACCCCATAGAGGCAGCCGATGAAGGTCGATTTGCCCGCGCCGTTCGGGCCCAGCAGCCCGACGCATTCGCCGGCGTGCACATCAAGGTCCAAGGACTGCAGGGCCTCGAAATCGCCGAAGCGTTTGGCCACGGCGCGGGCGCGGATGATCAGGGGTGAGGATGGGGGGGAAGCCATGAAAAGTTCCACAAATTACAGGAGGGACGGGGGTGGGCAAGTTCTGGCAGCAGATGGACCGACGGCAGGGCGTGGTTGCGGGCGTTGCCCGGAATTGGAACTTGAAACTTCCCCCGCTTGGCGGATTCTCTCGGGATGATCCAGCCCGCCATCGACGAAGCCGCCATCCGCGACAAAACCCGCGAACTCTGCGAATTGATCGTCAACCAACCGGCCTTCCTCGAACTGCGCAAGGATGTCGAACGCTTCCTGGTCGACGAAGGAGCCCAAACCCAATACCGGCATGTGACCGAAAAGGGCCGCCTGCTCCAGTCCCGCCAGCACGCCGGACAGGAAATCAGCGACGAGGATTTTGCCGATTTTGAGCGCCAACGCACCCTCCTGGTCCAGAACCCGGTGGCTTTGGCCTTCTTGGAGGCCCAGCAATCGATGAACGGCATCCAGGACGAGGTCAACAAGCTGATCAGCAAGACCTTCGAACTGGGGCGTCTGCCCACCGAAGAAGAACTGGCCTGCGACAACCAGGGTGGATGTGGCTCGGGTTGCGGGTGCAAGGGGTGAAGGCGGGACCCGCACAATCAGGCGCCCAGAAACTGATGTGACTTTTCCCCGTTTAGCAGGTAAGTTGTTACGCGTGTCGTTTCCCATGAAATGCTTCCGTTGGGTGCTCCTGCTTCTCCTGTTGGTTGGCCAGGTCCGCCCCCTTTGCGCCGAGCTGGGTCCGATCGACCCGAAATACCGGCAGGTGGCTTTCTACATCGCCCGTTTCCTCCAGGAAGAACACTTCGCCCGCCGCCCGATTGACGACCAGGTTTCTTTGGAGTGGATCGACACCTTCATGAAGGACCTCGATTACAACCGGCTTTTTTTCCTCCAGTCGGACGCAGAGGAAATCCGCCAAAAATTTGGACCAACCCTCGGGGGCGACCTCAAGCGCGGGGAGATCACCGCTTCGCTGGAGATTTTCCAGATCTTCGAAAAACGCTTCAACGAGCGCATGGCCCAGGTGGCCGTGCGTCTCAAACAGCCCTTCGATTTCAACAGCGCGGAAGCTTACAACCCGGACCGCAGCAAGAGCAATTGGCCCAAGGATGCGGCCGAGGCCGACGTGCTCTGGGAACGCCGGCTGAAAAACGATGTCCTATCGGAAAAACTGGCCTATGAAGGCAAAAAAACCACCGAATCGCCGCTGGCCCGCATCCAAAAACGCTACGACCGGCTGAAGAAAAACATCGAGGAAATGGACTCGGAAGAAGTGGTGGAGACCTACCTCACCGCACTGGCCCGGGTTTACGATCCCCACAGCCAATACCTCAGCCCCGATACGTTGGAAGATTTTGTCATCGGGATGAAAAACTCCCTCTTCGGCATCGGCGCCGTGCTGACGGTTTCACCCGAGGGCTACTGCACCATCCGTGAAATCATGCCCGGGGGTCCGGCCGACCTGGACAAGCGATTGAAAGTCAACGACCGCATCACCGCCGTGGCCCAGGGTCCGGGCGAATATGTCGACATCGTCGACATGCGTCTGCGCAATGCGGTCAAACTCATCCGCGGCCCCAAAGGAAGCGAGGTGCGCTTGAAGGTCATACCCGCCGACGCGACCGATCCCTCCATGAGGTCGGAGGTCGCCCTCAAGCGCGACGAGATCAAGATCACCAACCAACGTGCCAAGGCCGAGCTGATCGAGATTCCCCCGATCAAGGACACTCCGGCCATGAAGCTGGGGGTCATCCAACTGCCCTCCTTTTACGGGGACATCGAGCGCAGCGACGGATCGACCGCGGCCAACACCACCGCCGACGTCAAGCGGCTCATCGGCAAGCTGCAGGAATCCAAGGTCGACGGCCTGGTCCTGGATCTGCGCAACAATGGGGGCGGCCTGCTGAGTGAGGCCGTCGACCTGACCGGCCTCTTCATCGACCAGGGCCCGGTCGTCCAGGTCAAGGACTCCCGCGGCAAAAAACACGTGCTTTCCGATTTCGACAAGGGGGCCTTTTACACCGGCCCTCTCTTTGTGCTGACCAACAAGATGAGCGCCTCGGCCTCGGAGATCACGGCGGGGGCACTGCAGAATTACGGGCGGGCCCTGATCATCGGCGACCAGAGCACCCACGGCAAGGGCACGGTCCAGACGGTGCAGGAAATCGGACGTTATCTGGCCGGCATCACCGGCAAACCCCCTGAGGCCGGGGCGATCAAGCTCACCATCCAGAAGTTCTACCTCCCCAACGGCCACTCCACCCAGGTGCGCGGCGTCGTGCCCGACATCAACCTGCCCTCGCTCAATGACTACCTCGACCTCGGCGAGGAAAAACTCCCGCATGCGCTTCCCTGGGACGAAATCGAAGGCGAGAAATTCAAGGTTTCCACGGATATCGCCGGGGACCTGCCCCAATTGATCAAACGTTCGAAAGACCGCCTGGCCCAGAATCCTGAATTTGCCGAATTAAACAAAGAAATCGCCCGACTCCGCACCCGCATCGAGAATCCTTCGGTGTCACTCAATGAGAAAGAGCGCCAGAAGGAGCGCTTGGAGGACAAAACCCGCCAAGAACAGCGCAAGGCCAAGATCAAGGAATTGGCCCAAAACTGCCCCAAAGTGACCCGTTACGGATTCGACAAAGACGAGGGCATCAAGGTCTCGGCCGGCACCGAACCGATCAACCCCAATGCCGTGGCCACGGATGAGGACGAAGACGCCGTCACACCCAAAGACAAGCCGATCACCGGCAACGAACTTTATGCCGGCGATCTCCACCTCCAGGAAACCCTCCGTATACTGCAGGATTTCATCGGCATGAACGGCAGCGCGGTGAAAGTCGCCGCCCAGCAGAGCGGCTCATAGCTAGCATTTCTCCCGAGCGTCAGCGTTTTTTTTTGTTTCTCTTACTCGATCTCGTGCTCGTTCTCTCCATATCTGAGAGAACGAGAATGGGAAAGAGTACGAAAACGATGAGCAGATTAAACAAAAATGCTCTAGAGCTGCACGGACCACGGGGGTTATCCGCGTGGGTTCTTGCGGGAGGACGAAGCTCCCGCTGAGCCGCCCTTGGTAATTAATAGTAAGGCCCTCGAGTATAACAGCCCCTCACTCATCATTCGGATGACTCAGCCTCAGCTATCCTGGGTGATCCGTGTGTAGACCCACCAAGGACCCTGGGTGCGACCGAGGACGGCGGCCCAATACCACGACGACACATCGGTCCAATTATTACCCGCGGCATCACCGATCCGCTCCCGCACGGTCCATGTTTGACCCTCTTTGCTGGCTTGAAAGCTTCCCCAGAGCGTTTCCCATCCGTCGCGAACGATCCCCTCCGGTTGGATCTGGTGGCCGGAACCGGCGAAGCAGTGCCGCGCGGGGTGAAGGCGGCGGGTCGGAGCGGTGACCCAACGCACGATCCAACGTCCGTCTTCATCTTGGAACGCCGCGGTGTGCCCGGGAAAATCGCGCAGGAAAGCGGCTTCTTTGGCGGAAAGGGGCACGGATTCAAGAGCCCGGCCTTCGAGGCTGGAAGGCCAGCCCGGAAATCCTGTGGAGGTGATCGCATCGGGCTTTGGACCGGGATGCGGCAGAAAAGTCAGTCCCAAGCCGAAAAGGCACAGCACCGGGAAGAAGAGCACCACCCGGCGCGCGGGTTTGATGGCGTTCGGGGGTGTTTCTCCAGCCGGCGGGATGCGAAACGATTGCAGTCTCTGGGCCAGGAGAAGAATCAGTCCGCCTGCAGCGAGAAAACAAGCGGCCCCGATGGCCCCGTGGCTCCAGGCAGGCAGCGAACACAGGCCGCTTTCCGGGAAAAAAAGCAGTGTGGCCCGGAGAACGTTGAGCGCGATCAAAAGAACCAGGGCAGCGAGACCCAACCAGACGAGAGCCAGGGAATGCAGCCGGGCCAGGGTCGCGGCCACCAGGGTCATCCAGCCTCCGAACCAAAGCATCCGGAGTCCACTGCATGGGGCATCGACCCATACCTCACGTCCCGCATGCACCAATCCGGTTCCAGAAACCGAGACATAAACCCCCAGCGTCCGCAGCAGCAAGGCTGAACCTTCGGCCACGAAAGCGCGCAAGGGATAACCGAGATAGAAGTCGGCCGTGTCGGCCACCGGCAGGAGGAGAAAGGGCATCAGGCAGAGGGCGGGAGGTGCCCCGGTTCCGTGCCAGAGCACGGCGGCAAAACCCGCCGCCGCCAGCCCTCTCGCCAGGGGAGGCAGGCTGCCCTCGGCCAGAAACGGGAGCATCACTGCCAGGCCGGCGCACAGCCGGACCAGTGTGCGCTCATCCACCGGTTGGAGAAAAGTCTTCCATCGAGTTAGGAAGACGATCCCGATCAGGGCGGCCAGGGGCCACCCCCCTTCCGCGGCCCCCGCACTGCGGCCTGTCCACCAAGCGAACAAGGGCCAGAAAACCAGAACCAAGCCGGCCAACACCCCCCAACGGGGGAGTTGGAAGGCGGGGGCCGGAAGCGGTCCCCAAGGGAGGGACAGAAGAACCGCGTTTCCAAATGGAGGACGGGGGCCTGCCTCCTTCACGCTACGGTCTCCGAGTGTGCGTTTAGGCGACGGCGGTTCCAGGACCAAAGTGCCAGCAGGGCGGAAGCCAGCCCCAGCAAGATCCACTCTCCCGGCTCCGGCGTGGTTCCCACTTCGCCCACCGCGGCATTGGAAACGCCCTTGGGCAGAGGGAGGGGTTGCTTGACGTTTTGCAGGCCGGCCGATGGATTGCGGACGATCTTGTCCACGGCCACAAACGAGGTGTAGGCGGTCAACAGGTGGTATTCCAAGCCGAGGCGGGTGATTTCCTTCACGCGATCATCGGTCTTCTGCAGGTTGTTGTAATCTCCCAGCTGGGCGATTCGGCTGCGCGCCCACAGTTGGGCCAGGGCGGGGTGGTCGAGCGTGGAGGCGGCTTCGGCCACGGAAAGGTCTTGTTGGAACAAGCCACGGCCGGTCTTGCCGGATACCCGGATGACGCCGGACGGATTGCCGCGCCATTTGCCAAAAACGACCAGAGGACGTTCGGCCAGCAGGTCGGGTTGCCGGAGCGGTTCGATGTCGTAGGCGTGGAAATCCATCAAGGCGACCTGGATGTCAGTCAGGAGCGGACGGGAGACATACTCGGCAAATCGACGGGCTGTGGCCGCTGCCTCGCCGGGCTCGGTGACGATGAAGGGTTCGCCCTGGCCGACGCGGGCCATGCCTTCGATGAGGTGGCGGTTGACCGAGGACCCGATGCCGAAAGCGTAGAGGTTGGCCCGGTTGAGATTTTTGCGGATGAGGTCGAAGGCCTCGGGCTCCACCATGACATAGCCATCGGTGATGACGAGGAAGCTGCGGGAGATGTTCTCCGCCCGGGGCAGGGCCAGCCCCTGCTGCAAGGCGGGTAGCAATTCGGTACCGCCACCGGCATTCATCTGTTCCATGGCCTGCCGGGCCTTTTCCAGGTTATCCGGGGTGGCCGCCAGCGATTGTTCGGAAAGCACGAACGAACCGCCGGAGAAGAAGAGGATGTTGAAGGTGTCGATCGGACGCAGTTTGCCGAGCAGGTTCTTCATCAGCTCCCGGGTCGTGTCGAGGGGGAAGCCTCCCATCGAGCCTGACACATCGATGATGAAGACCAAGTCACGGGCGGGGATTTCCATGTCCTGCGGACGCACCGGAGGCTGGACCATGGCGAGGAAAAAGTTTTCCTTCTCTCCCTGGTGGAGGATGAGGCCGGTCTGGACCTTGTTGCCGGCCAGGCGGTATTCCACGATGATGTCACGGTCGGCGGGGTGGGCCTCGGCCGGATCGAGCTGGAGGTCGACCAGTTCCGGGCCGTTGAAGGCCGTTTTCATCTTGTGGGTGGTGGAACGCACATCCTGCAGGGGCATGCCGCCATTGATTTCCAGGTTGAAGGTGAAGGCGGCCGGGCTGGGCTGGCCCTGTTTGAAGTAGGGACTGGCCACCCACTGGTGTTCCTTGGGGTCGCGCTCGCCGGTGTTGCCCGCATAGCGGGGACCGACCACCGTGGGGTAGACGAATTGGTAGACCAGGTTTTCCGGAACGAGCAGCTCGGTGTAGCGGAGTTCGACCTCGATGTGGTCGCCGGGAAGGATGTGGGCCACCTTCATCTTGAAGACGTTGGGGCGTTCCTGTTCGAGCAACGAGGCGCTTTTGCCCTCCTTCTTGGCGGTTTCATAGACGGCGCGTGCTTCCTCCTTTTCCTTGATCTCCGCGGTGATGCGGCGGTCGCCGATGCGCATCTCCAGGGCATAAACCGCGGCCCGGGTCGAGCCGGGGAAGACATACTCGGCCTCGATGGGGACGGTGCCGGTGTTTTCGTAGGCCTGGGTGACGACGACGTCGGCGATGACGCCGGTGACGCGGGCATCGACCTGGGTGGACTTGAGCGGGAGTTGCTCCGTGCCTTTCCCGCTCGAGTGTACGAAGAAGTAGGGGGAGAGGGTGTGGTCATCGGGGTCGTGGTTGGTGGCGTGGGCCGGCAGGGCGGCCCAGGCCAGCAGCAGGAGGGATAGGATGGCTTGGAGGAGGCGGGGTGTTTTCATCGGGTTCCTTTGCTTGTGTCGGGGTTGGGGTTTGGTTGACGCCCAAGACCCTGCAACACGCCGGTGAATCGATGATGAACCGGGGATGAATAGATCATGAATTGATGAAGAAACGCCGGAGGCTGAAGGATGCCGCCAGCCCCCTCCAAGCTGCGTGAAGATGTCTACAATCTCCTCGACCGGGTGCTGGCGACCAAGGACCGGACCATCCAACGCCATTTCAAGGCTGCGATCTGGCTCCGAACCGGAACGATGCTGCCAAGGGCAGCGTGTGGCTCAGGTTGGGAGGGTCAACTCCGCGCGGGTGCCGCCTCCGCCGGGACGGTTGGCCACAGTGACAGTGCCGCCGTGCAACTCGGCCACCAACTTGACAAAGGGCAGACCCAGGCCGGAACTTTTCTTCTGTGTCCCGGGACGCGGCAGGGAGAAGAAACGTTCAAAGATCTTCTCCTGGGCATAGTCCGGAATGCCCGGGCCTTCGTCCTCGATTCGCACGACCACATGCTTGGAATCACGTTGGGCGTCCACGCGGATGCGCCCGCCGGACGGGGAAAACTCGATGGCATTGATGAGCAGGTTTTCCAACGCCTGCCGGAGCAGAAAACGTTCACCCCGCAAGGCGAGGGTGTCGGGAAGAGGGGCGTCGATGACAAGGCCTTGGAGACCGGGTACGGAAGCCAAGACGTCGCGCAGAATTTCCACCAAGTCCAAGGGGTGGGTTGGGCCCAGGCTCTTGCGCGATTCGACAGAGGCCAATTCGAGCAGACGGTCGACGATCTGGGCCATGCGGGCCGCCTCGGAGCGGATGTTTTCGGCGAATTTTTGCCGGCGCCCCGGTTCCATGTCCTCGCCCATGAGTTCCGCCGCGCCGCGGATCGAGGTGATGGGGCTTTTGAGTTCGTGGGTCAGGGACTGGATGTAGTTCTCGATGTAGTTTTTTCCCTCGAGGGTGTCGCGCATTTCCTCGAAGGCCTGTCCGAGGGCGCGGATTTCCCGGGCCGATCCCAGGCGCGGCCTGGGGGGCTTGGCACCATCGCGCACGGCGCGGGCGTAGGCGGTGAGTTTTTCGATAGGGGCGCTGATCCAGAAAGAAAGCAGGAGCGAAGTCAGGACGACCACGGCGGTGGCGAGGAAGCCGGCCTGGGTGATCTTCCAGGCGGCCCCGGCAATGAACTGGTCGGCATTGTCGGAGGGTTTGTAGGCAGAGACGACCCCGATCAATTCGCCCTTGAGCCGGATGGGCGCGGCGACATGGAGCACGGAGGTGGTGGGATCATTCTCGACCAGCCGGGTCGTGCGGGCACCGTAGGTTCCCTTCAATGTCAGGCGGATGTCCCGCCAGCGGTTGCCAAAGTCCTGGCCGATGCGGGACGAGTCACCGGAATCGAAGAGAACAATCCCGTTCCGGTCGGTGACGGTGAAATCGAGATCGACGCGGGTTTTGACCAGATCGTAGATGCAGGCCTCAAATCGCCGGTTTTTGAGCCGGGCGAACGTGCCGGCCAACACCTCCGTCGGCAGGGTGCCGTCGGGCCGGGCCTCGCCGGCCAGCCATTCGGCGGCCAGCACGGAAGTGTCGACCAGGCATTCTTCCACCGCTTCCAAGTAGCGGGGACGCAACCCATCGATGACCCAGCGGAGGAGGAAGGCAAAGGCCAGGCCGAAGACCAGCGCGTAGGCCAGAAAGACCACGGTGCGGATTTTCATTGGGGGGTGGGCCGGAGGGAATAGCCGTAACCGCGGTGGGTCTCGATGGGGTCGGCGCCTGGGACGGCGGCGCGGATCTTGGAGCGGATTTTTTTGATGTGGGCATCGACGGTGCGGTCGGTGCTGGAATCGGGCTCGTCCCAGGCGCGGTCCATCAATTCGTCGCGGCTGAAGATCCGCCCGGGACGCTCGACCAGAACCTTGAGCAGACGGAACTCATAGCGCGATAAACCCAAGGCAACCCCGGATAAAAGAATCTCTTTGCGATCTTCATCGATAGAGAAATTTCCATTGCTGGCAGTTGGAGTGTTCTGCTGGGGAGGAGGCAACTGGGATGTAGATGGGGAAGCGGATCCACCCCGGCGCAAAACGGCCTTGATGCGGGCCGTGAGTTCCCGGGGACTGAAGGGTTTGACCAGGTAGTCATCGCCGCCGATTTCCAGGCCCACCACGCGATCGATTTCTGCCGCCCGTGCGGTGAGGAAGATGACCGGGGTGGACTGGCGGGTTCGGAGGCCGCGGCAAAAATCAAAGCCGTTGCCGTCGGGTAGGTTGACGTCGAGGACGATGAGATCAAAAGATTGTTCCCGCAGGTGCATTTCCGCTTCGCCAAGCGTGGCACAAGGAATGGCCACCATACCCTCGGTTTCCAAGGCGTAGTGGATATTGTCCGCGATCAGCGGTTCGTCTTCGACCACGAGGATGTGTCGGGGCATGGGCGGTTGTAACCTGTCGCGTGGCCCCTGTCAAAAGCTGTGAAGAAGCACGACCAAGGCAAAACCTTGGGCGTAAGGGCTTTGCTGGGAAATCAGCCGGGAAGCCGGGGGCCCAGACCAGAGTGATTTACATCGACAAAAGCCCAAAACTGTAATAAAGTTTTACAGAATCAGATGAAATTGTTCTGTACCTGGCCCATTCGCAAGTCACTGGTTTGTGCCGCCGCTGCCCTTTTATGGGGATCGGTGATGAACCTGCCAGCAGACACGGTCTTCTACGGGAGCAACTCGACCAACCCCGCTTATGACGACATCGGCAATACGCTGACCGATGTTTACGGGAACAACGCGCTGGGCGGGACATTCAACGAGGTGAATTACGGCTTGTACCAGATCAATGGTACCGGCCCCCAGTCGATCAACATGACGTTTCTGTATGATGATGGAGCCTACACTTTTTCATTCGGCTATTTCGAAGTCACCAGCACTCTCGCGGCCTTGCCCTATGACACGGTGGCCGAAAAACAAGCCTGGGCCATCGAGGCGCTCTCCACGGCCCAAGTGGTCTTCGTCGACCAAGCGGCGATCTTTACCGTGCCGAGCGGGGCCAAGCAAGTGACCCGGGACACGGATGATGCGTATACCACTCCCACTCCAAATAATGACCAAACCCGCAACCATGACCGGGGAAACGGCGACACCTACGACATCACGAACGACACCAATGTGGTGACTTTGGAGGGCGGCCGGTTTTATTCCTTTTTCATTATCCCCAACAATTCATTAGAAGCCTTTCTGAACGACGCCGCAGACAACACGTTCACCTCGTTTGCCCTTGATGGAACCGGGGCCAGTGCCTGGCCGCTCTTTGCGGTCAGCGAGGGAAACCCGGGCAATGACACGGCAGGGGCAGGGACGGGTCTGGACCAGGCATTCACTTTTTTTGGCACGACACGCAACAACAATGGAAATGCGGTGGGAAGCAACACCAGCAATCCGAACTTCGCTCCCGACCCGAATTCCCCGGGATCCGTCATCACCTTCGAGGACATCACCCGCCGCACGGGGGGGGGATCAGACGATGATTTCAATGATTTGCACTTCTACATCGATAACACTCTGTCCACGGGGATCGTGGTGCCTGAACCTTCGACGTGGATCACGGGGGCGGTCCTGTTGTTGCTGGCCGCCGGGGAGGGCTGGCGTCGCCGTCGCCGCCCCCATCAGACGGCTTGATCGTGCAGCCTTTGAAAACTCCGAACTGGCCATGGACGCGCGTCCTCATGGCCGCGGCCGCAACCCTTGCCCTGTTGGTTGTGCCTGTTCTCGAAGGACCGCGCCTGTGGCGTCAGGCCAAGGCCTGGCGGGCGCGGGAATTCACCTCACAAGCCGAAGCTGCCATCGCCCGGAACGACCCCCGGAAAGCGTCCGAGGCCCTGGCAGCGGCGACCCGGCTGGCACCCTTTGAGCCGGCGGTCCTGCGGGCCCGGGCCCGCTACGCCCTGCTCGACCGCAACTCCAACGCCGCCGAGCTTTGGCTGCGCCTGGTGCAGATGAATCCGGGCTCGGCCCAGGATTGGGAAGGCTTGCTCCTGGCCTCCCTGCAACGGGGCGACCGGGTCCAAGCCTACCGGGCGCTGGAGGGTTTCCGCAAGGCGGCCCCCCAGGAAACGGCGGCTTTCCGGCGATACCAATGTCGGGTCTTGGTGGCCTGGGACAAAGGGCCGGCCGCGGCGGATCTGGCTTCCGACATCCTCCGCACGAACCAGAGCAATCCGGTTTTCGACCTTTATGCCAGGGAGTTGATGTTGCGGGGGAATGAAACCCAGCGTGCCGAAGCCCTGGCCTGGCTGGATAAAAAGGGGGAAGATCCCGGCCAGGATGGCCTGGCAGCGCTCATCCTGATGGCCCGGGCAACGGGACGGAAAAACGAAGCATCCGAAGCCCTGTCCGTCCGGCTGCGCAGCCACCCACTGGCGGGCTGGGAAGCCCGTTTGCTGGCCCAGGTCTTACATATTTCTGCCGGTAAAAAGGATGAGGCGGCAGGATGGCGCGAGCTCGGTTCCTCGCTTTCTGTCGAAGAACGGATCCAGGCCGCCCGCTGGTTGGTGGCCGGGGGCCGGGCCGTTGCCGCCACCGGGTGGATCAGTCCGGAAGAAGCGCGCAAGAACCGCGGGGCCTACCACCTCTATCTGGATATTCTCGGTGCCCGGGGACAATGGGCGGAAATGGCCGCCTTTCTCACGGAGGCGCCACCTTTTCTGCCCACCTGCCTCCATTATGCCTACCGGTCCAGGGCGGCCGAGAAACAGGGCGACGAAGGATTGGGCCTGCGTTACTGGCGGCTGGCCCTGGTGGAGGCAAACAAGGAGCCCACGAACAAGACCCTTCTGGCCAACTACGCGGCCGCCATGGGATGGGACGCCAGGGCGGAGGAACTCTGCCGGGAGCTGGCCGCAGATCCGGGCATGGAAGTCCAGGGATTGATGGGCTTGGTTTCGCTGGCCCGGAAACGCGGGGACCGGAAGGCGGAAGCGGAATGGCTGACCCAGCTGAATAAAGCGGCCCCGCACCTGGCCCCAGCCGCCCGGCGCTGAACAACCTTCAGACCCCCGGCTGCGGTGGGGACTGCCCCGCACCTTCGCCCTCGGTCATGACCAAGTCATGGGGGTGGAGGTGGATGGCCGGGCTTTCACCACGGGCTTCCAGAACTTCCACCAAACGGTCGTTGGTCTCACGGAGGCGGTGGACAAAGGTCTTGATCAATAGGGTGACCCAGGGGGGCAGTTGTTCGAGGTGCTTGCGGAATTGTTCCTTGGGGATGAAGAGGAGGGTGGTCGGGCCGAGGGCCTTGGCGGACGCGCTGCGCGGGCGGTGGTCGATCAGCCCCATTTCTCCGAACATGCCCCGCGCCCCGATGCGCCCCAATTCAACATCCACCACACCCTCCGGGGTCTGCACGCTTTGGAAGATTTGCACCAAGCCGTCTTTGACAATGTAAACCCCGTCCGGTCGCTCCGATTCGTGGAAGATGATGTCATTCCGGGCGTAAGTGATTTCCTGTTGGCCGTCGATCATGGCCGCCAGCATAGTGCCGTGCCGCCAGTTGTGCCCAACAAAAAAAGGAGGGTTGGGAAACTTCCCGCGTGACACCTCACAGCGGTTTGGGCATAGGCAGGTGATGGCAATCCAAAGCGGCTCGGGTTTGGATGGTAAGGTAGTGGTGGTGACCGGGGGAAGCTCCGGGATCGGCAAGGCCTGTGCGCTCGCCCTCAGCCGCCAGGGGGCCACGGTCACGGTGGTGGCCGATCTCAATCTTGAGGGCCTGCAACAGACAGTGGCCGAGATGAGCGGCCAGGGTTTCTACGCCCAACTCGATATCTCCCAACCGGTCCAGGTGAAGGATTTCTTCCGCAGTGTGGTGGAAAAATACGGCCGCATCGACTGCGCGATCAACAACGCCGGGATCGAGGGCCAGCTCGCCCCCACCGCCGCCTGTTCCGAGGAAAACTGGGACCGCGTCCTTTCGGTCAATCTGAAGGGCACCTGGCTCTGCATGCGCGAGCAGATCAACCAGATGCTCAAACAGGGCGCGGGCTCGATCGTCAACATTTCCTCCGTGCTCGGTCTGGTCGCCCTCCCCGGCTATCCAGCCTATGCCGCCAGCAAGCACGGCATCGTCGGCCTGACCAAGGCCGCCGCACTGGAATACGCCCAGGCCGGCATCCGGGTCAACGCCCTCTGCCCCGGTGCGGTCCAGACCCCCCTCATGGATCGTATGATCCGGGACAACCCCGGCTTGATCACCGAGGAACTCTTTGTCCAACAGGAACCCATCGGGCGCGTCGCCCGCCCGGAAGAAATCGCCGCGGCCGCGGTCTGGCTGTGTTCCGACGCGGCTTCATTTGTCACCGGGGTCGCCCTCCCGGTCGATGGAGGGGTGGTGGCACGATGAAGGCTTCCCGCGTATGGGCCGCCGCCCTCATGGCCGCCCTGCCGGCTGCGGCCTACGGGCTGGGTTCGCGCATCGCCAACCAGGACGCCGAGGCCGTCGCACGCGGCAATGCCTTTGTCGCCACCGCCAACAATCCCTCGGCGGTTTACTACAACCCGGCCGGTATCCGGCAGTTGCCGGGAGGGCAGGTGCGGTTGGGTTCCTACCTGACCATGGTCGAGTCCCAATACCGGTCTCCCAACGGGGCCTTCTCCAGCACAAAGGACAAACCCGCCATGGTCCCCCAGATGTTCGGTACTTACACGCCGGACAAGAGCCGGTTCTCCTTCGGATTGGGCATTTATTCCCCCTTCGGACTGGGAACGATCTGGCCGGAGGATTCCGGGTTTTCCACCCGGGCCACCACGACCCAGTTGACCTACATCCGGGTCAATCCGGTGGTGGCCGTCGACCTCGTCCCCGGCCTTTCCCTCGGAGCCGGTCCGGCCTTCAACTACAGCTCCGTCGTCCTGAAAAATTCCCTTCCCGCTCCCGGACAGGAATTCACCTTCGACGGCAACAACGTCGATGTCGGTTTCAACGCCGGCATTCTTTGGAAGTTCCACCCGCAGTTTTCCACCGGCTTCAGCTACCACAGTGCGTCCTCTATCAACTATCAGGGCTCAACCAACACTCCGGGACTCGCCCGGGAAGAGGAAGCCGACGCCCGGCTTGAATTTCCCCTATGGTTCACCTGGGGCCTTTCCTACCGTCCCGATCCCCATTGGAACATCGAGTTCAACCTCGAATACACTGATTGGGATTCCCTCGATACGGTCACCATCCGGCGTTCATCCGGGGACATTTCCATTCCCTTCGATTGGGAACCCGGCTTCATGTACAAACTCGGAGCGACCTACGATTTTCTCAACGGTTGGTCCATCAGTGCCGGTTACTTCTACACCGAGCAAACCGTGCCCGACCGAACCTTCACTCCCGGCGTGCCCGACACGGAGGTTCACACCGGCAGCGTGGGGGCGACCTATCGTCGTGGTCCGTGGACCTATGCCGCCGCCGCCCAGCTCACCATGGGGCCCTGGCGTGATGTGTCCGGCAGCCCGGTTTCCACCTCCGGGGAATCCGCCGACGGGAAATTCCGCTACATCATCCCCGCCATCAACCTTTCCCTCGGCTATCAGTTCTAATCCGCACGGTTCACATCCCGTGAGCTATATCCAGTCCTCATGACTAAGGGACAGGATCCGCGGGAGGACGAGGCTCCTGCTGAGCCGGTTTGAGGTCTTACTGCCAAGGGTGGCTCAACGGGAGTTTCGCCCTCCCGCTAGCAAGTTGCCGCTCACTCCCCGTGATTGGGGGCAGTGCGTTCGAGCCACACCGGCTTGGGTCTTTCCTCGGGGATGAAAACAGGTTTGAAATCCGGTCCTTGCTTGACGGTGTATAGAAGGGTCAGTTCCAAACGGTCGTTTCCGCCTTGGCGCAGGCGCACGACGCTGGTTTGGTTGTTGTAGACCAGATTGAGTTGGAGATCCGGCCGCAGCTTGGCGTAGTTCCAGACACCGGTGGTGTTTTCCACGCCCAAGAGGCCGCGGACCTCGATCAATCCTTCAATACCATATGCTCCCCCGGGGATGTTGGTCCGGCGGGTGGAGAACCGGATCTGGTTTTCTGACGGGCCATGTGGATCCGTCCAGCTTCCCAGAAACGTCTCTTGGTCGGCTGGAGGCATGGGCGCCTGCCAGCCGCCCCAAAAATTCCATCCGACCAAGGCCACCGCCAGAAAAAGGAGGATCGCAATCAAGCGGTCCCGGTTCATCGCGGTGGTGATCCCCCGGGCACTAGAGGCACTTTGAATTCCCTGCTGGAGGGTTTACTGGACAAGCCCGGGGCCTGCGGGCTTATGCAGAATGTGGCGGCGAAAAAGGTCCTTGGCGCTCTCGAGCACGCTGTATGCACAAGGCACGATGAACAGGGTCGAGAGCATGGACACCGCCGAACCACAGAGGATGGTCAGGGCCATCGGGATGCGGCTTTCCGCCCCCGGTCCCAGGGCCAGCGCGGGCGGGACGGCGGCGGCGATGGTGGCGATCGAGGTCATGAGCACCGGACGCAGCCGGATCGGGCAGGCCTTGAGCAAGGCCGCATCCGCACCCACCCCATCGGTTTCACGCACCTTGTCCGTGAACTCCACCAGAAGAATGGAGTTTTTCTTCACAATCCCCAGAAGGAGGATCATGCCGATCCCGCTGTAAAGGTTCCAAGTCTGGCCGAAGGCGAAGAGACCGAGGGCCGCGCCACTGATGGCGAAGGGCATGGCCAGGAGGATGAGGAAAGGCTGGGCGAAGCTGTTGAACTGGGCCGCCAGCACCATGTAGGCCACCAGGATGCCCAGGCCGAGGGCAAACATCATGTCGCGTCCGAATTTCTCATTCGTTTCCGCCGACTGTGAGGGGATGAGGCGGTAGCCCTGGGGCAGGGTCTGTTGGGCGTGCTCCTTGATCCGGCCCATGGCCGTGTTTTCCGCCACCCCGGGGGCCGGATTGCCGGTCACGGTGATCGACCGCTCACGGTTGCGGCGGGCGATGGTCTGGAGACTGGACACCTGCTCCCAACGAACGACATCTTTGACCGGGATGATCTCGCCGTAGATGTTGCGTACGGTCAGCTTTTTCAAGTCTTCCACCCGTTCACGCTCTTCGGGCAGAAGCCGGATCCGCACGTCGTAGCGGCGGTCGTCGTTGGTGAACTTGCCCTCGCGCACCCCGCCGATGGCGGCGGCAATGGTGTCTGAGATTTCCTGCACCGTGACGCCCCGCGCCGAGGCGGCCTCGCGCTCGATGTAAACCCTCAACTCGGGCTGGCCTTCCTTGAAGTCGGTGTTGAGGTCGGTGGCCAGCTTTTCGTCTTTCATCCAACCGATGAGCCGGGCCGACTCCTTTTTCAACACATCAAGGTTAGGGCCCTGGAGGGAGAAGGTGATGGGGAAACCCAGGCCGCCCTCGGGACCTCCCTTGGAAAGGTCCACCAGGAAGGACTTCAGGTCGCTGATCTTGTCCAATTCGGGGCGGAGGGCGTCCATGACTTCAAGCTGGCTGCGGGTGCGTTCGGCTTTCGGTTTCATATCGACGAACATGATGCCGTTGTTGATGTTGCCATCCATGAAGCTGCCCACGGCCAGGAAGTAGGTGCGGGTCTCGGGAAGGGCCAGGACCAGCTTCTCGGCTTCCGCGATGCGGTTTTCCGAGTAGGCCAGGGAGGAGCCCACGGGGGTTTCGTATTTGACGAAGAGCGTGCCTTGGTCCTGGGAGGGTGAGAATTCCCCCGGCACTTTGCCCGCGATGTAGAGTGAGCCGGCGAATGCCAGCAGGAAAGCGCCCAGAACAGGCAAACGGTGTTGCAGGCAGAAGGGCAGTGCGGAGCGGTAGCGGTCCGTGAGGAACTTAAGGAGGCCGTCGACCCCGCGGGTGACGGGGTTGGTGCGCTTGACAGAGAGGAATTGCGAGCAGCGCATCGGGGTCAGGGTGATGGCTTCGACGAGGGAAAGGGCAACGGCGGCGGCGATGGTGATGCCGAACTGGAAGAGGAACTGGCCCACGGCCGAGCCCTGGATGAGGGCAATGGGAAGGAACACCGCCAACACGGCCAGGGTGGAGGCGAGGGCCGGGCCCGTGATTTCCTTGGTGCCGTCGATGGAGGCTTGCATGCGACTCTTCCCCATTTCGAAATGCCGGACGATGTTCTCCAGCACCATGATGGCATCGTCCACGACCACGCCGATGGCGAGGGAAAGGGCGAGCAGGGTGAAGAGGTTGAGGGTGAAGCCGAGAAAATAGAGGATGATGAAAGACCCGAGGATCGAGGTCGGGATCGACATGACGACGTTGAAGGTCGAAGAAAGGGAGCCAAGGAAGAGCCAGCAAATGAGGGCGGTGAGGATGGCGGAGAGGATGAGGGTGAATTCGGTTTCCTCGACTGATTCTTTGGTGAATTTGGATTCGTCGTAGTTGACGCTGATCTTGACGTCCTTGGGCAGGGAGGGGCGGATTTCCTCGAGGGTTTTCTTGATGTTGTCGGCCACTTCGATGGAGTTGGCCCCGCGCTGTTTGCGGAAACCGATGCCGCCGCCGCGCACCCCGGCGATTTTCGAGATGGAGCGGACATCGTTGAGACCGTCCTGGACCACGGCCACATCGGCGATGCGTATGAGGGCGTTGTGGATCGGCTGGCCGCCGCGCTGTTTGATCAGGATTTGTCCGACATCCTTGGCGGTCAGGCCCTCGCCCATCAGGCGGACGTTGATTTCTTGCTGGTTGTTTTCCAGAAGACCGGCGGCCTGCTCGATATGCTGGGTGCGCAGGGCGTTCTGGACATCGAGGATGGTCAGGTCGTATTCGGCCAGCTTGTCGTGGTCGACCCAGACGCGGAGGTTGCGTTCGGCAAAACCCGAAAGGATGAGCTGCCCGACTCCGGGAAGCACCTGGAACTTGTCGCGCAGGTAGCGCTCGGCATAAACGGTCAGGTCCAGGAGCGACCAGGTGTCGCTGCTGATGCCCAGCCACATGATTTCCTGGTCGGAGGGGTTGACCTTGAAAATGAGCGGGTCGTCGACTTCCTTGGGGAGGCGGACGCGGGTGATGTTGGTCTGGACCTCGAGCAGGGCGGCGTCGGCGTTGCGACCGGGGTAGAACTCCAGGCTGATGTTGGCACTTCCTTGATAGATGGTCGAATTGAGGTTCTTGATCCCCGAGACGTTGACCAGGGCCTGTTCCATCTGGTCGACGATTTCCGTTTCCATGACCTCGGGCGCGGCCCCGGGCCAGGTGACCTGGACAAGGACGTTGGGCACCTCGACGTCGGGAAGCAGACTGACCCCGAGGCGGCCGAAGCAGATGGCCCCGAAGATGATGAGCGCGGACATGAGCATCCACGCGAAGACGGGGCGTTTGACGGAGATTTCGGCTAGGTTCATACTTCTTACTTCTTAAGGGGTCCTTGATCGATGTCCCCGGCGGCGACATGGAGTTTGACCAGGTTGAGCTTGCTCGCGAGGTGGGCGGCGATGAGATCGCGACGGGTGTCCTGCCAGGAACGGAGGGCATCGAGGACATCGAGGCTCTTGACCACCCCGAGTTCGTAGTCGGCCTTCTGGGCGGTGTAGTTCATCTCCGCGGTGCGGGCCGCTTCGTCGGTGCGGGCCAGTTCGGCCAGGGAGGAGTTGAAATTATTCCAGGCCGTGCGGATGTCGCGGACCGTTTCCCGTTCCAGCTTCGAGACGTCGAGTTGCTTCTTGGCGAAGAGCGCTTTGTTTTCATCGACCCGGGCCTCGATGCTGCCCCCGTCGAAGATCGGGATTTCCAGGGTGAGGAAGCCGTTCCACTCCCCGTCCTGGATTTTGTCCGAGTCGTAGAGGTAGTAGTTTCCCTCGAAGCTGAGGGTGGGCCAATGTTCCCCCTTGGCGGCGGAGAGCTGGGCCCGGGCGGAACGCTCGGCCTCGACAGCGGCAAGAACATCGGGCCGCTGGCCGGATTTTTCCAGGTAATGCGCCAGGGTCAGGCTGCCCGGCGGAGGCGGGGCGGTGTCCTTGATTTTCAACTGTTCCTCAGGAAGTCCGGTGTAGAAAAGCAGGAGTTCGCGCGAGGCCCCGTGCAGCCCACGTGTGCGCTCAAGGCTGACCCGGGCCTGGGCCAGGTCGTTGCGCGCTTGGATGAGTTCGCTTTGCCGTGATTTCCCCAGCTTGACCCGTCGTTCCTGGTCGGCCACCCGTTCGAGCAGGGTCTGTTCGATATCCCCGAGCACACGCAGGTCGTCCTCGTATTGCAGGACTTGGTAGAAAGCCTCGGCGACATCGAGGTAGAGGTTTTGTCGGACCCGCCGGATGGTCTGGCGGTTGCCTTCGATGTCGGCCCGCGCGGCGCGGGCCACTTGGAAATCACGCATCCCGGAAAAAAGAGGCACCTTGAGATTGACCCGGGCGGTCTGGGGGTAGTTGTCGATTTTGGGCGCCGGTCCGCCAATCCCGCCGCCGGAATTGTTGACGCCGAAGGAAGCGCTGCGGTCGTTGTATACGGACTGTTCGCCCAAAACCTTCAGCGTGGGCAGGGCGGCGCCGACGGCCTGCCAGAAACGGGCCTGGGCCACCCGCACATCCGCTTCACTCAGGCCGATGCTTTCCATGCGCAAGAGGGCGAGTTGGTAACAGAGTCCGAGATCCAGAGTCTCGACCGGGAGGGGAACCGGGGTGGGTTTGGAGGAGTCCAGCTTTCTCGCTGCCGCTTTGGCCGCGTCTGCTTCAGCAGAGGCCGCGCTGGCCGGTGGGAGCGGAAGTAACAGCAAAAAGGCCGGGAGCAGGGCCAGGCTATGGAGGGTGTTCACAAAGGGACGGTTCATACTTGTTAGTGTTTGTCGGGGGAGTGGCGCATGCCTGCGGCCCCAAAGGCCACCAAGCGTCGCAGGACTTCTTCGCCGTCCGTCATGTTGCATTCCCCATTGGAGAGGTATTCGAGCGCACGGGCCTGGCTGATGGTGTGGATCATGGCCCCGATGGCGAAATGGAATCGCCAGGTAAGTTCGGCCGATGGCAACTCGGGCAGCGTGCGCTTGAGCTCGCGCTCAAAATGAACCACCACCGGTTTCCATTCATGCTCCATCAGCCGGATCATGAAGGCGTCGCTTTCGTAAAGAGATTTGCCCAGGAGGACCAGCAGGTGCTGTTTCTCCTTTTGGCGCGAAAACTCGAAGCAGGGGCGACAGAAGGCATCCAGGATGGTTTCCAGCGCCAAGGGCTTTCCGGCCGCCCGCAGGAGGGCTTTCTCCAGCAGGGCGATGCGGGCTTGGTTGAGGGGTTGGACCACCCTTGACAGGATCGAGGTGTAAAGAACGTCCTTGGAACCAAAGTAATAATTGACCGCAGCCAGATTGACTCCGGCTTCGCTGGTGATCTGGCGCAGCGAGGCCGCGGCAAAACCCCATTCGGCAAAGGCCTTTTCCCCCGCATCCATGATGCGTTCACGAATCGCTTCGGCGTGACCGGGGTCATGCGCATGCAGTTCAGGTTGGACCATGCGAAACAGTCGTTTCAAACATTTGTTTTGTCAAACCGAAATCCGGTTTTTCTTTGGCCGATCCGGCAACCCCTGATGGCTGCCTGCGCGCCGGCAGAAAGCTTTTTCCTTGTTCCTATATAAGAATCGGGAAAACTCAAAAGTGATGGACGGGAAACGCGGAAATGGCCTGATCGGGGAAGTTCGTGCCTGCTCTTGTCCTTCGAACCAGAACCATGTCGATTCCGATTTCAGGCATTTACCGGTCCCTGCTTTTGATTGCAGGTCTGGCGGCGTCTCTATTGTGCCTTTCATGTAAGCGACCGACCTCGACACCTGCCGTTTCGCCCGCCCAGCACGACCCGGCTCCCCCGCCTGAGAGCCCTTCATCCTCGCCTCCCGACTTATCTGCATCAACACCACCCGCTCCCGACCCTGGGCACGCGTTGCCGGACGACCTCGCACTGCCCGCTGCTGAAGATCCAGTTGAGTCCGTCGCGGAGGAAACCGCGGTGGCGCCGCAAGACCTTCGCCCCCCGCAAGGCCCGGTTGTTCCTGAAGGTGTGGCCGATGTCCAGGGGGTGTTCAACCCGGACCCGGGTGCCGACGATACAGCCACCGGCCCGTTGGAGTGGATGACCCCGGTTTTGGCCCCCCCGCCGGTCTATGGACTGGAACCCCTCCCGGAGGAACTGGTCCTGCCACGCGACGATGTCCGGCTTGGGCGCCGCAAACTGCCCAAATTCGGCAACCGAGATTCCTTCCTCGAAGAAGGCCTGCCCGCCCACACCGAGGTCGTCCCCAGCCGCTGGAATATTCCCTATCAGACCCGTGATCGCTACAAAAACCGTGAAACCGCCGAAACCGCCTTCCAGGATCCCCTGCCGGAACTTTGGCACCCTTACCGGCAGAGTGTCCTGAAGGGCGATGTGCCCGTCCTGGGCGAGGATATCTTCCTCAGACTGGCCGTGGCCAGTTTCACGGAATTCGAAACCCGGCGGCTGCCCGTCCCCAGTGGAATCAGCTCCGCCAACCCCCGGAGCTCGGAGTTTTTCGGGGAGGGAGACATCTACACCGTCCAACAGAACTTCATCTTCACCCTCGACTTTTTCCAGGGTGAAACCGAGGTCTTCAAGCCGGTGGCCTGGCAATTGCGCCTGCAGCCTGTCTACAATGTCAATTACACCGAAGCGCGCGAAACCAACGCCCTCCAACCCGACCCCCGTGGCGACGCCGGTGGCTCCAACACGAACCCCGCCTTCCCCCTCGGGCCCGGCACCAACCCCAATGACATTGCCGATTTCCTCGACAACAATCTGGACACGGAAGGGGGCAACAGCGGCAACGATTACACCTCCCGCCTCCGCGACAAGTGGGCCCTTCAGGAGGGCTTTTTCGAAGTTCACCTGGCGGATGTTTCCGACAACTACGATTTCATCTCCTCACGCCTGGGCTACCAGACCTTCAACAGTGATTTCCGCGGCCTGCTCTTCCGTGACACCAACTTGGGACTCCGCTTCTTTGGCAATGCGGAAAACAACCTCTGGCAGTACAACCTGGCCTATTTCGACCTCCGGGAAAAAGACACCAACAGCGAACTCAACACCTTTGATGATCGAGACCAACAAGTTTTTGTCGCCAACGTCTTCCGCCAGGATTTCATCGTTCCCGGATACACCGTCAGCCTGAACACGGTGGCCAACTTCGACAAGGGCAAGGAACATTACGACCGCAACGGCTTCGTCGCCCGTCCCGCCCCCATCGGCACGGCCACCGTGCATGACATCCATGCCTACTACGTCGGTTTTTCCGGCGAGGGCAAGATCGGCCGCGTCAACATTTCCCATTCGTTTTATCAAGCCTTTGGCGGGGAAGAAATCAACAACATCGAGGGCCGGCAAACGCGCATCGATGCCCAGCAGTGCCACCTCGAGTTGTCCTACGACCGCGACTGGATCCGCTACAAAGCCGCGTTCTTCTACGCTTCCGGGGATGGAAACCCGGAGGACGGTGTGGGCGGCGGTTTCGACTCCGTGATCGACAATCCCAATCTCTTCGGGGGCCCCTTCAGCTATTGGGTCCGGCAGGGCTTCAACCTCGCTGGCACCGGAGTCAACCTCAAGCAGCGCAACAGCCTCATCCCCAATCTCCGCACCAGCAAGTTCGAGGGCCAGTCCAATTTCGTCAACCCGGGCGTCCTCATCTGGGGGCTCGGCACCGACATCGAACTCACCCCGGAAACCCGTCTTTTTCTCAACGCCAATTACATCCGTTTCGCCGACACCGGGGTGATCAAGCAGGTTCTGTTCACCAACGACGTCGATTCCTCCGTCGGCGGAGACCTCAGCATCGGCATCATCTCGCGCCCACTGCTCAACGACAACATCGTCATCACCGCGGGCTTTGCCACCCTCATTCCCGACGAAGGATACAACGACATTTACGACCAGGCCCGCAGCAAGGTGGTGGGCTTCAAAGATTATCCCGAAGACGAGGTCCAATTCCTATACAGTGCCTTCGTTTCCCTGTCCCTGACCTGGTGATATGAACTACCGCCCCTTGCCACTTTTCTTCCTTGCCGCCTCCATCGGGATTGCGGGCCTGGTCCTGTCTGACCCCGCCCGTCTCCTTGCCGGGGACAACCACGGCCATGGCCCGGTCACCGCCGCCGCCGAACCCGTGCCCAAGGCGGTCAAGTTGCCCGCGCGCAACCGCATCGACCAGACCGCCGCCGAGGCCGCGGCCAAAAGCACGGGCTGCCTCCAGTGCCACCAGGGCTCCGAGGACATGCACGCCTCCCCGGCCGTCGTACTCGGCTGCACCGATTGCCACGGCGGCAACCCCGCCCGCGGCCTATCCAAGGAGCAGGCCCACGTCCACCCCCTCAACCCGGAATATTGGAAGTCCTCCGCCAATCCCGTCGATTCCAGCGTCCTCCTCAATCACGAGTCCCCCGAGTTCATCCAATTCGTCAACCCCGGCGACCTGCGGGTGGCCAGCAAAGCCTGCGGCGACTGTCACCAGCAGATCATCGACCAGGTCGGCCACAGCATGATGAACCATGGCGCCATGCTCTGGGGGGCCGCCCTCTACAACAACGGCAGCTACCATGAAAAAAACTACGTCTTCGGCCAGGCCTATAGCGCCAACGGCACCGCCCTCGCCCTCAAGAGTCCGGTCGAAGTGACCCCCGAGATGACGCAAAAACACGGCATCCTCCCCCGCCTCGACCCGATTCCACGCTATGCCTTCAGCCAGCCCGGCAACATCCTCCGCATCTTCGAGAAAGGCGGCGAAAAAATTCCCGAACTCGGCAACCCCAATCCCTTCGAACCCCCGGGACGCCCGATCCGCCGCCTCTCCGAGCGCGGCCTCGGCACCAACAACCGTACCGACCCGGTCTTCCTCGGCCTGCAAAAAACCCGCCTGAATGACCCGCTCCTCGCCTTCCTCGGCTCGAACGACCATCCCGGCGACTACCGCTCCAGCGGTTGCACCGCCTGTCATGTCGTTTACGCCAACGACCGTTCACCCCACAATTCCGGCCACTACGCCAAATACGGCCACCAGGGACTCTCCTTCAGCGCCGACCCCACCATCCCCAAGAATGAACGGGGTCACCCGATCAAGCACCAGTTCACCCGCTCCATTCCCTCCAGCCAGTGCATGAGCTGCCACATGCACCAGGGCAACCTCTTCGTCAACCCCTACCTCGGCTACATCTGGTGGGACCAGGAATCCGACGGGAACTTCATGTATCCCAAGGAACAAAAGCACCCCACGCCCGCCGAGATCACCCGCTCAATGCGTAAAAACCCCGAAGAGGCCGCCGTCCGGGGCCTCTGGGGAGATCTCGCCTTCCTTGAAAAAGTATCCGAGCTCAACCCCAAGCTGAAACAAACCCAATTCGCCGACTACCACGGACACGGCTGGGTCTTCCGTGCCGTCTTCAAGAAGGACCGCCAGGGCACGCTCCTCGACCTGCGAGACAATCCCATCTCCCATGATGACCCGAAAAAATTCAGCAAGGCTGTCCACCTGAAGGATATCCACCTTGAGAAAGGCATGCAGTGCGCCGATTGCCACTTCCTCAGTGATGTCCATGGAAATGGCCTGATTTATGGCGAGCCCCGCAACGCCACCAGCATCGAGTGCATCGATTGCCACGGCACCGCCGCCTCCCGCCCCACCCTGGTCACCTCGGGCAATGGCGGCCACATCGACCTCAACAAGAGCAGCACCCCCTTCGGCCCGCGTTTCACCTGGGAGGGCAACCGCCTCTTCCAGCAGTCCAACATGAGCCCCGATCTCCGCTGGGAAATCCCCCAGACCCTCGACACCCTCGACCCGCGCTCGCACCAATACAACGCCGCCTCCCGCTACGCCAAGACCCTCAAGCGTGACGGCTGGACCTGGGGCAACCTCCCGGCGGGCAACGCCACCCGCAAGGCCGAGCTGGCCCACGACAACGACGCCATCGGCTGCCAGGTCTGCCACACCTCCTGGGCCACCAGTTGCTTCGGTTGCCACCTGCCGCTGAAAAACAACAACTACCAACCGACCAACAAATTCGAAGGCACCGTCTCCCGTTTCTACACGTCCTACAACCCCCAGGTCATCCGTGACGATGTCTTCATGCTCGGCCTCGACGGCACCATCAAAAAGAACCAGCTTGCAGTCATCCGCTCCTCCAGCGCCGTCATCGTCAGTTCCCAGAACGCCCAGCGCGAATGGATTTACCACCAACAGCAGACCATCTCTCAGGAGGGCTACAGCGGACAGGCCTTCAACCCCCACTTCGCCCACACCACCAGCGGCGTTGGCACGACCAAGAATTGTGCCGATTGCCACCTCTCCTCCGCCAACGACAACAACGCCTGGATGACCCAGTTGCTCGGCTTCGGCACCGGCACCGTCAATTTCTTCGGACGTTACGCCTTCGTCGGCGTCGGCGGCGAGGGCCTCTACGCCATCGCCTGGACCGAGCAGTCCGAACCCCAGGCCGCCATCGGCAGCAGTCTCCACCGGCTGGCCTACCCCGACTTCTACAAACGCCACCTCGAAGAGGACAACCTCCACCTCCGCGAAGCCCACCACCACCACGGCTACGACGCCTACAAGCAATGGATCAACAAATTCACCGGTGAACACCCGGAGGTCGTCGATCTCGCCCTCCGCGGTGAATTCCTCTACACCGCCCAGGGCCATGGCGGCTTCGAGGTCGTGGATGTCTCCACCATCCAGAACAAAGGATTTGCCGAACGCATCGTCACCGCCCCCTTCTCCCCCGTCGGCTGGCGCACCTACGTCAAAACCCACGACGCCACATCCGTCACCCTTCCCAGCACCCTCGCGCTCGACCCCGCCCGCGTCCGCAACCCCGCCAATGAAGAGCAGCCCATCCACATGCTCTACGCCTACGCCTACATCACCGACCGCGAGGAAGGCCTGGTCATGGTCAACGTGGCCACCCTTGTCGATGGCAACCCGCGCAACAACTTCCTCAAGAAAGACGTCGTCTTCAATCCGGAGGGCAAACTCCACGGCGCCACCCATTCTTTCGTCGCCGGACACTACCTCTACGTCACCTGCGACCGCGGCCTCATGGTCGTCGACATCAACGACCCCGCCCACCCCCGCTTGGTCGGCGAGCTCGGAGCACCGTTCCTCAAGAAACCCCATTATGTCCAGATCCAGTTCCGCTACGCCTTCATCGCCGATGAAGAAGGTTTGAAGACCGTCGACATCACGGATCCCGTCCATCCCAAGGCTGTCCCCGGTGCCGTCGTCCCCTTCCAGGAAGCCCACAAGTTCTACCTCGCCCGCACCTACGCCTACGTCGCGGCCGGTTCGCAGGGATTGGCCATCGTCGACATCCTCAATCCCGAGAAACCCCGAATCGATTCCTTCTTCACCGCCGATGGAAAAATCAACGACCTGCACGACGTCAAGATCGGCTCGGTCAACGCCTCCATGTTCGCCCTCCTGGCCGACGGACGGAATGGGTTCCGTGTCCTCCAGATGATTTCCCCCGACACCGTCCCCGGCCACATGGGATTCAGCCCCAAACCCAACCCCAAGCTCATCGCCAATTTCAAAACCAAAGGCGAGGCCCTCGTGGTCGGGCGCGGCCTCGACCGCGACCGCGTGGTCGACGAGACCGGCAACCAGACCGTTGTCTTCGGCCGCCGTGGCTCCCGTCCCTTCCACCTCGATGAAATGGCCGCCTTCTTCCGCCACGGCTCCGACGCCCTGGCCCGGTTGGAAAAACGCGCCCGTCCGGATGGCGACCTCTACTATGTTGACGATACCGTCTGGAAAGACGGCCGCCTCCGTTTCCGCAACGGCCGCGATCTGCCCGCCCCGGCTCCTTTCACCTTCACCCCCGAAGTGCCCCCTGTCCGGCCCGAAAACCCGACACCCGGCGTTCCCACCGCCATGATCCGACCATGAATACACGCCTCCTCCTCATTGCCGTTATCGCCTGCATCGGTGGCTCGATGCCCAGTCCGGCCATGGCCCAGATCCTCAGCGCCGTCGACGTGCAGCAAATCGTCAACCAGGCCTCCAGCCGCGCCGCCATCGTCTCCCCCGACAGCACCATCGCCGTGGTCGACCGTGAGGGCAATGTCCTCGTCGTCTGGGCCACTGGGGCCGCTCCGAGCGCCCAGCGCATCGGGGACGCCATATCCCGGGGGGGCACGGCTTGCTTCCTCAACAGCAACCAGAATGCCCTGACTTCCCGCTCCGCCAACTACCTCGTCCAGCCGAATTTCCCCCCGGGCCTGCGCAACCGCAACAACGGGCCCCTCACCGGGGTCAATTTTTCCAATCTTCCCTACTCGGACGTGAACCGTTTCCGCCAGCAACCGTTCCCCGTCTACGCCGTCAACCCCGCTGTCGCGCCGCCCATCGGCACACTCGGCGGCGCCATCCGCTTCACTTCGCTCAGTGGCTTTTGTGGCGGCGTGCCGCTCTACAAGAACGGCGTCCTGGTCGGGGGCGTGGGTGTGGCCGGAGATGGGGACGACACCATCAGTCCTTCCGCCGCTGTGGAGCCCGACACCGATGAGGATGTGGCCTTGGCGGGACAAAAAGGTTTCGAACCTCCCGCGCGCATACGCTCCGATCGGATTTTCCTCGATGGCATCAGCGTGCCCTACGTCCGGACCTCGACCCGGCTCCCGGCCGTCATCGCCCCGGTGGGCGCGGCGGTGGCGGGTTTCCCGCTTCTCGGGTCACCCCTCCCGGCGGGTTACCCCAATGTCAATATCTACCCCCCGGGCACCGTGGCCGGAGTGGCCGGGGAATTCCGCGCACCCGTGGTCACGGATGTCGCCAACGCCTCCGCCCTCCGCCTCACTGCCGCCGATGTCAACAACATCATCGAGGCCGCCGTGCGCGCGGCGCTTTCAACCCGCACCGCGGTCCGCCGGCCGCTCGGCGGCCCCACTTCCATGTGGATCGCCGTCGTCGGCCGGGGCAATCCCAACGTCCTCCCACTCGTGCCGCCCCCCATCCTCGGTATTTTCAAAATGCCCGATGCGGTCACCCGTTCGTGGGACTTCGCTGTCGCCAAGGGCCGGACCTGCGTCGGCTTCTCCAGCAACACCAAAGCCCTCTCCTCCCGCAGTGTCGGCTTTTTGTCCCAGTTTTATTATCCGCCCGGCATCAACGACACCAACTCCGGTCCCTTTTTCGGACTCCAGCCCTTCTATTCCGATACTTCGATTGTCCCGGCCGACTTGCTCAACCCCTCCGCCTCGGCGCCCAACCGCTTTTTCGCCAATGGCATCACCATCTTCCCCGGCGGCCAGCCCCTCTACAAGGGCACCGAACTCGTTGGTGCCATCGGCATCTCCGGCGACGCCATCGACCAGGACGATCTCGTCGCCTGTGCCGGAACCGCCGCCCTCCGTGCCGACGGACTCGGACGCTTCACCGCACCGCCTGCCATTCGCGCCGATGCCTTTGCCTACCGCGGCGCCCGCCTCCCCTTCGCCAAATTCCCCAGACAACCCACCCGCTGAACCTGTTGAGCCATGGACCGTTCCGGCCCCGTGCCGGAATTCCCGCCCTTTGCTTTTCGCTTTTTGCCTTTAGCTTTCTATCTTTCACCATGCCCTTTGGTTCCCTCTCACCCGCCATCCGCAGGAATCCGGTCTTCCGCTTTTTTGCTTCTCTCCAGTTGGCCCTCCTGCTGCTGGCCGTGCTCATCGTTGCTTCCATCGTCGGCACCATTTACGAGTCCCGCCTGACGGCCGAAGTCGCCCGGGCCTACATCTATGAAGCCTGGTGGTTCAACCTCTGGCTTCTGCTCCTCGTTCTGAACCTCGCCACCGTGGCCTTTTCGCGCCTCCCCTGGAAGAAAGCCCACACCGGCTTCCTCCTCACCCACCTCGGCATCATCATCCTGCTCTTCGGGGCCTTCATCGGGAAAATCTTCGGCATCGAGGGCAGCATCACCCTCTTCGAGGGCCGCGACCCCGCTTCGTCCTTGCTCATCAACGAAAAGCAAGTCCGCTTCTCCGCCGGCGACCAGCCTGTGGTCCGCTTCCCCGTCGGCATCATCCACCGCTTGCCCACACCGGAGCGTCCGCTCCGGCTGGGTGACCACGCCGGCTGGAAGCTCGAAGCGGTCGGGGCCACGGAAACCCTCCAGCCCGTCTTCACCGCCCGTCCGTCCGCCGAAGGCGCACCTGCCGTTCGCATCCGACTCAAGACGGCGATGATGAACCAGACACTTGAGCCCTGGCTCTGGCTCGGGGAGGCTGATTCCTCAGTTCTCGACCTCGGCTTGGCCCGCATCCGCCTCCTTGCCGGCGATCCTCCTTCCTCCTCCTCATCCGTGGCGGCCAAGAAAAGCGCCCCCGTGGCGGTCGCCGTGGATGTAGTGGAAAACATCTTCGCCTTCGCCAAGATGCCCGACCAGCAGGTCGCCAAAACCATACAAGGTGGTTCTACCGGGATGAAAGTCAGGCTGCGCGAAGAAATGGGCCGGCTCATCATCGAACTCAGCCGTGGCGGGGACTCCTGGAGCCTGACCGCGCCAGCCTCGGAAATCCCCAAAAGCTGGCCGCTCAAGGGAACCGGCCTGGAATTGCGCGCCATTTCCTACTGGCCCGACTTCCAACTTCGTGACAACAAACCCGTCACCCTCTCCAATGAACCCAACAATCCCGCCATCCTGGTGGAATTGCGCGGACGCACCGTGCCGGTTGCGGTGGCTGCGACCGATCCTCACTCGATCACAAGTTCCGCGGCGGCGGGGGATGGGGAGGGGCCGGCCAACCGGCTCGACCTCTACACCGGTTTCGATGGGAAAGGCCTCCGTTACGTCCTCGTCTCCCGCAAGCATGGGGAATCCCGGGGCATCCTCGCGCCCGGTGCGCCCCTCACCACTGGATGGGCGGATTGGGCCTTCACCGTGGAAGAAGTCCTGCCCAAGGCCAGCGGTGACACCGTCTTCCGCCCCCGTGAGGCGAACGCCATGACCCTGCCCGGCCAGGATGCTCCGGTTCCCGGGGTCCTGGTCCGCCTGACCCGGGGCGGCGAACGCATCGAGGAATGGGTCCCCCAGGGCTGGGTCATCCAGTCCCCTTCCAAAGACGGTCTGCTCAAACTATCTTATGGCTGGCGCACCGAGCCCCTGCCCTTCGGCCTCAAGCTCGACGACTTCCAGCTCGAACGTTACGGCGGGACCGGCAACCCCTCCGAGTTCCGCAGCCTGCTGCGCGTCATCACCCCCGAGGGGTCCGAGGTCACCGGAAAGTGCTCGATGAACGTACCCATGAATTATCCCGACGACTGGTGGCGCGGCTGGACCGGCCTGACCTGGAAGATGTCCCAGGCCAGTTGGAACCCCGAGAATCTGGAGCAATCCTCCATCCAGATCCTCCGCGACCCGGGCTGGATTTTCAAGTGGCTGGGCAGCCTCATCCTCTGCACCGGGATCTTCTGTTTATTCTACCTGCGTCCGGTCAGACCTGATTTGCGTCCTCCCCTCCGCAATCATTCAGATTCCTAACTGGCTTTCAACCGATAACCCACCCGGGGTTCGGTTTCCACCAACCCCGTGCCCTTGGGATCAATTTTTTTCCGCAGGTGGGTCAGGTGCACACGGAGGTATTGCGTCTGTTCCTCGGCCTGCGGTCCCCAAACCTCGCGCAGCAATTGTTTCTGTGTCACAATCTTTCCGGCGTGGCGTATCAGCAGGCGCAACAAATGGTATTCTGTGGCCGTGAGTCTGGTTTCCACGCCCTGCACCCGCACCCGGCGTGCGGCCAAATCCACCTCCAGCCCGCCGCTCCGGAAGACCGGACTTTCGTTTTCCTGTTCCGCCGCCCGGCGCTGCACCGCCCGCAGCCGCGCCAGCAATTCGGACGTGCCGAACGGTTTGTTGACAAAGTCGTCCGCCCCCAGATCCAGCGCCCGCACCTTGTCCTGCTCGTCGTCGCGCACCGAGAGGATCAACACCGGGATCTGGCTCCATTCGCGCAGATTTTTCAGGACCTCCAGTCCGTCCTTGTCCGGCAAACCGAGATCCAGGACGATCACCTCGGGCCTCGCCCGCGCGGCCTCCAACAAACCCACCCGGCCTTCATCCGCCTCCAGCACCCGGTAGCCCTCACCCTCCAGCGCCAGCCGCAGCAGGCGCCGGATGGCGGGCTCGTCGTCAATGATCAGGGCGGTCGGCATGGGTGGCGGTCGGTGTATCTTCGCGCGACTCGGACGGAAGATCGAGGCGGAAGACCGCCCCGCCGTCGGGGGCGTTGGCCGCGCTCAGGTCGCCGCCCAGGGTGCGGGCGAATCCCCGCGCCAGGGCCAGTCCGAGCCCGCTCCCTCCCGCCGGGGACCCGGGCGGGCGGTAAAACTTTTCAAACAGGCGTGTGGGGTCCGTATCGCCCAGGCCCGGCCCGTGGTCGCGCACACGGAAGCGCAGGTGTCCCTGGTTCCAAGCCGCCCGCACCTTGACCGGCATTTCCGCCGGGGTGTAGAGGGCGGCGTTGTGTAAAAGATTGAAGAGGATTTTGCCCACCAGTTCCGGATCGGTCAGCACCCACGGCAAACCTTCCACCTCGATCTGGACCGGCCGCCCCGGGTGCGTCTCCCGCAGTTGCTTCACCGCCTCCCCCACGATTTCCGCCGGGTCGCACCACTCCAGCCGGGGTTCCACTTTTCCCGAATCCAGCCGCGTCATCTCCAGCAAGTGGTTGACGATGCGGTGCAGCCGGGAGGTGGCGGCGGTGATTTCATCCGCCAGTCCGGAGGCGGCCCCGGTGGTGGCCACCCGGGAGAGGGCCTCGGCCGCGGCCTGGAGCGTGGCCAGCGGGGTTTTCAATTCATGCGAAACACTGTCGAGCAGGTTCTTCTGCAGCGCACTGGAACGATGGGCCACTTCCGCCCGCTGCACCGCTTCAGCGATGTGGTCGCGCTGGAGGAACAATCCCAGCTGGGCGGCGAAGTTTTCCAACATGGCCCGTTCAGCCGGTTCCCAGGCCCGGTCCTGGCGGGGCTTGACCAGGAGTACGCCACAGGAAAGGACCGGCGTGAACAAGGGCAGATGCAGGGCCTCGGCCGTGGCCAGCGTGTCGGTGCCCCGGCCGGCCGGCTGGCGGTGCTGGTAAACCCACCGGGCCACGGCGAATTCCTTCTCGCCGGGATAAAACGTGGATCCTTCCGCAGGGGTTTCGACCAGCGAAGCCGGGTCCTTCCGCCTCAAAATCCCAACATCACACTGGAACAAACGGGACAGCATCACGCAGGCCTGCCGCAGGGCCTGACCGGTCTCCGGTTCCAGGGCCAGGGTCTGGGTGAAAGCCAGCAGCGCGGCCGTCCGGCGTTCCCGCACCCGCTCGACTTTCTCCCTTTCACGCAAGCGGCTGGTGAGGTGGCCGATGACCAGTGCCACCACCAGGAACATCAGGAACATGAAGACATCGTGTGTCTCCCGGATGGAGAAGGTGTGGAATGGGGGGATGAAGAGGTAGTCCCAGACCAGTGCGCACGTCACCGCCAGAGCCAGCACCGGTCCGCGCGGCAGGCGGAGGGCGGCGAGCACAATGCCCAGCAGGTAGATCAGGGAAACCGTCCAATAACCGGTTTGCGCCTGGATGATCCAGCCTGCCCCGGTCAGGGCTGCGGTCCAACCCGCCGCCTCCAGCCAGGGCCGCAGTGTCCAGGGGGTGGGCAGGCGGGGCACCGGTAGGCTTTCCTCCACCCGCCAGTCCTTCTCCGGACGAACCACCAACACATCGATCTTCCCGCTCTCCCGGATGATCCGGTCGGAAAACGAGGGCTGCCAGTGACGCCACCAGGGCGGGGCTTCGGTTTTGCCCAGGACGATCTGGGTGATGTGGTGCTCCCGGGCATACTCCAGCACCGCGCCCGCCACCTCGGTCCCCGGTTGGGTGACGACGTCCGCCCCCAATTGGCGGGCCAGGGCCAGATTGCGCCCCAGACGGGACTGGGTCGCCGCATCCAACTCTTCACCGGTGTCGATGCAGAGCGCGGTCCACGGACAATCGAGCATCCCCGCCTGACGCCGCGTCCAGCGGATCAGGCTTTCCGCGTAGGGACTGGCCCCCACGGCCACCAGCAGGCGTTCATGGCTCTTCCACGGCCCTTTGATCCGGCGCGTGGCCAGAAGTTCTCGCAACTCCTGGTCCACTTTCTCTGCGGTGTAGCGCAGGGCCATTTCCCGCAGGGCGGTGAGCTGTTCCGATTTGAAAAAATGTTCTGCCGCCGCATGGGCGCGTTCGCCCAGATAGACTTTTCCCTCGGCCAGGCGGCGACGCAGGGCTTCGGGGGCCAGGTCGACCAGTTCGATTTCGTCCGCATCATCCACCAGGGAATCGGGCACCGTCTCCCGCACGGCCACCCCGGTGATCTGCCGGACCACATCGGTCCGGCTTTCGATGTGCTGGATGTTGACCGTAGTCCATACATCGATCCCGGCATCGAGCAGTTCCCGGACATCCAGGTAGCGCTTGGGATGTCGACTGCCGGGGGCATTGCTGTGGGCCAGTTCATCGACCAGCGCCACCTCTGGGCGACGGCGCAGGAGGCCGTCCAGATCCATTTCCTGAAGGATGGCCCCCTTGTAATCGAATGACTGACGGGGCATGACCTCCAACCCCTCCAAGAGGGCGACCGTCTCGATCCGACCGTGGGTTTCGACCACGCCCGCCACGACGTCCAATCCTCCGCGCTTGGCCGCCCTGGCAGCCTCGAGCATGGCATAGGTCTTGCCCACCCCAGGACACATGCCTAGGAAGATCTTCAACCGTCCTTTTTTGGTCTTTGGAGTTTTCAAATCCAACCGGGCCAGAAGGGCGTCAGGATCGGGACGAAGGTCGTCGTTCACTGGGGTTAATCTACCTCTTCATCGTGCCATCGAGCACCACCAAAACAACTTCTTAGCGGAATCTTAGCGCTTTGACATCGCTCCTTAACTACCACCGCCGCCACGATTCGGGCATGTTGGTGTCATGGACGACATCCTATACCTCTCGGTCAGCGCCGCATTCTTCATCGCCGCCGCGCTCTATGCCCGCTTCTGCGAAAAACTCTGAGAACGCATCCCATGGAAACCCTCATCACCGGCCTGATTGGCCTCGCCCTCTTCATCTACCTCTTCGTGGCCATGATCTGGCCCGAAAAATTCTAAATCACTCAAGCACCATGCACGCCACCGACTGGGTCCAACTCGCGTTGTACTTGGGGCTGCTCGCCCTACTCACCAAGCCCCTCGGCCTCTACCTGGTCCAAGTGCTCGATGCCAACGGCCGGACCTGGCTCGATCCGGTGGTCCGTCCCCTCGAACGCCTGACCTACCGTGTACTCGGCGTCGATCCGCAGCGCGAGCAGGAGTGGAAGAACTACACCCTGGCCGTTTTGCTTTTCAGCCTCGTCAGCCTCCTCTTCACCTACGCCATCCTGCGCCTGCAGCACATTCTGCCGCTCAACCCCCAGGGACTCGGGCCCCTCAGCCCGCACCTGGCCTTCAACACCGCCGTCAGTTTCACCACCAACACCAACTGGCAGAGTTATGGCGGCGAGGGGACGATGTCCACTTTCTCCCAGATGGTGGGACTGACCCTGCACAACTTCACCTCCGCCGCAACGGGCATTGGCATTGCCGCCGCCCTGGTGCGCGGGATCTCCCGCCAGTCCACCACCACCCTGGGCAACTTCTGGGTCGATCTGGTCCGCACCACTTACTACCTCCTGCTCCCCATCTGCGTGGTCTTTGCCGTCTTTCTGGTCTCCCAGGGCATGATTCAGAATTTCAAGCCCACCACCTCCGCCAAACTTTTGGAGCCTGTAGTGCATCAGGTTGAGAAGGACGACGGGGCGGGCGGAAAGACCACGGAAACGCAAACGGTGGACACGCAAACCATCGCCCAGGGACCGATGGCTTCGCAGGTCGCCATCAAAATGTTGGGCACCAACGGGGGAGGGTTCACCAACGCCAACGCCGCCCAACCCTTCGAAAACCCCAACCCGTTCTCCAACTTCATCCAGATGCTCTCGATCTTTGCCATCGGCAGTGGCCTGACCTATTACCTCGGCCGTATGACCGGAAACCAGGGCCACGGCTGGGCCGTATGGTCGGCCATGATCACGCTCTTCCTTGCCGGCGTGCTCGTCTGTGCCTGGGCCGAGGCCAAGGGCAACCCCATCCACCAGAGTCTCGGGGTTGCCGTCGCCGATGGCAACATGGAGGGCAAGGAAGTCCGCTTCGGCACGTTCAACTCCGCCCTCTTTGCCACCATCACCACCGCGGCTTCCTGCGGTGCGGTCAATGCCATGCACGACTCCTTCACCCCCCTTGGTGGCCTCGTGCCCCTGTTCAACATCGAACTCGGCGAAGTCGTCATCGGCGGCGTCGGCGCGGGTCTCTACGGCATGTTGGTCTTCGTGGTCCTCGCCGTCTTCATTGCCGGCCTGATGGTCGGTCGCACCCCGGAATACCTCGGGAAAAAAATTCAGGCCCACGAAGTCAAGATGGCCATGCTCTCATTGCTCATCCTCTCCGTTACCATTCTCGGCTTCAGCGCATGGGCTGTGGTGAGCGAGTGGGGATTGGCGGGATTGAACAACCAGGGACCCCATGGTCTCTCGGAAATCCTCTACGCCTTCAGTTCGGCTGTGGGCAACAACGGCAGCGCCTTCGCCGGCCTGACCGCCAACACTCCATGGTATAACACCACCCTGGGAGTGGCCATGCTCTTCGGGCGCTTCCTCATGATCGTGCCCATCATGGCCCTGGCCGGTTCCCTCGGGCGCAAAAAATCCGCTCCCCCCAGTTCCGGCACCTTCCCGGTTTCCGGGACCACCTTCACGATCCTCTTGATCGGCACCGTCCTGCTCGTCGGCGCCCTCAACTTCCTTCCCGCCCTCGCCCTCGGCCCCGTGGTCGAACATTTCCTCATGAATGCCGGTCAACTCTTCTAACTCACTCATCCTTTCAACCTCTCCTCCCTTCAACCCATCAGATTTCATGACTCCTTCCTCCCCCCTCATCAACAGCAGCATCCTCCTGCCTGCCGTCGCCGATGCCTTCCGCAAGCTCGATCCGTGCTTGATGATCAAGAACCCCGTCATGTTTGTCACCCTCGTCGGTGCAGTGCTGACCACAGCGGCGATTTTTACCTCCCCGAGCGAACACGCCTTCACAGCGCACCTCGCCCTCTGGCTCTGGTTCACCGTCCTCTTTGCCAACTTCGCCGAAGCCGTGGCCGAAGGCCGCGGCAAAGCCCAGGCCGATGCCCTGCGCAAGCTCCGCACCGACGTCCAGGCCAAGCGCCTCACCTCACTCCCAGGCCAGGGCGATATCTACGAATCCGTCTCCGCCGCCGATCTCCACCCCGGCGACCGCGTGGTCTGCCTCCCTGGCGACATCATCCCCGCCGATGGCGAAGTCATCGAAGGAATCGCCAGCGTGGACGAAGCCGCCATCACCGGCGAATCCGCCCCCGTCATCCGCGAAAGCGGCGGCGACCGTTCCGCCGTGACCGGAGGAACGCGCGTCCTCAGCGACCGCATCGTCGTCCGCATCACCGCGGAGAAGGGCCACAGCTTCCTCGACCGCATGATCGCCATGGTCGAAGGGGCCGCGCGGCAGAAGACCCCCAACGAAATCGCCCTCACCATCCTCTTGAGTGCACTTACGCTGATTTTTCTTGCTGTCGTCGTGACCCTGCGTCCTTTCGGCACCTATACAGCCGCCGTCTTCCCCCTGCCCGTGCTCATCGCCCTGCTTGTCTGTCTCATACCCACCACCATCGGGGGATTGCTCAGCGCCATCGGCATCAGCGGGATCGACCGCCTCATCCGCCGCAACGTTCTTGCCACCAGCGGCCGTGCCGTGGAAGCGGCGGGGGATGTGGACGTCCTCCTGCTTGACAAGACCGGCACCATCACCCTGGGCAACCGCATGGCCACGGACTTCGTGCCTGCTCCCGGTATTTCCGCCGACCGCCTCGCCGATGCCGCCCAGCTCGCTTCACTCGCCGATGAAACCCCCGAGGGTCGTTCCGTCATTGTCCTGGCCAAGGAGAAGTTCAACCTGCGCGGACGCGATGTGGCCGAGCCCCATGCCATGTTCGTCCCCTTCACCGCCCAGACCCGTATGAGTGGGGTTGATTTCCCCGCCGGCGAGAGGAAACCCGCCCGCCGCATCCGCAAGGGGGCCGCGGAAAGCATCCGTGCGTGGGTTGAATCCGAGAACGGACACTACCCCGAAGGGGTCCAGCACGCCGTCGACACCATTTCACGCGCAGGGGGCACCCCCCTGGTCGTGGTGGAAAACGTCGAAGTTCTTGGCGTCATCCATTTGAAAGATGTGGTCAAGGGCGGCATCAAGGAACGTTTCGCCCACCTCCGCCTCATGGGCATTCGCACCATCATGATCACCGGGGACAACCCACTCACCGCTGCCGCGATCGCCGCCGAGGCCGGAGTGGACGACTTCATGGCCCAGGCCACCCCCGAGGACAAACTCAAACGCATCCGCGAGGAACAGGCCAAGGGTCATCTGGTCGCCATGACCGGCGACGGCACCAACGACGCCCCCGCCCTGGCCCAGGCCGATGTCGGCGTGGCCATGAACACCGGCACCCAGGCCGCCCGCGAAGCCGGCAACATGGTGGACCTCGATTCCAACCCGACCAAGCTCATCGAGATCGTGGAAATCGGGAAACAACTGCTCATGACCCGCGGAGCCCTCACCACCTTCAGCATTGCCAACGACGTGGCCAAATACTTCGCCATCATACCGGCCATGCTCATGGTGACCTTCCCCGCCATTGCCCCGCTCAACGTCATGCACTTGGGCAGCCCGCAGAGCGCCATCCTCAGTGCGGTCATCTTCAACGCCCTCATCATTGTCGCCCTCATCCCCCTGGCGTTGCGCGGGGTGGAATACAAACCCTCCCACGCCCTGCAAGTGTTGCAACGCAACCTGCTCATCTACGGAGTCGGAGGCCTCCTCGCCCCCTTCGCCGGAATCAAAGTCATCGACCTTATCTTGAACGCCCTCATTTAATCCGACCCCATAGTTTTGAAATAAATCCCATGAAAAAACTTTTCAGTGAATTCCGCGCCGCCCTCGGCGCCACCCTGGTCCTGGCCCTCGTTTGTTGCGGGGCCTATCCCCTGATTGTCACATTGATCGCCCAAGGCGTGTTCCCCGATCAGGCCAACGGCAGCCTCATCACCGATAAAGAGGGCAACGTTCACGGATCACGCTTGCTCGGCCAACCGTTCAGCGGGGAGTGCTACTTCCATTCGCGACCCTCGGCCGCCGGAGCGGTGGGCTACGATGCCGCCTCTTCCAGTGGCTCCAACCTCGGGCCGACTTCGCAGAAACTGCACGACGCCATCAAAGAGCGCGTGGCGGCGTATCGGACCGTGAACGGCCTGGCTGCGGATGCCCCCGTCCCCGCCGATGCCGTGACCGCTTCAGCCAGCGGTCTGGACCCCCACATCAGCCCCCGCAACGCCGAGCTCCAGATCAACCGCGTCGCCCGCGCCCGTGGCCTGGGTGTCGAAGCCGTCCGCACCTTGGTGGAGAAACACACCGAAGGCCCCACCCTGGGCATCCTAGGCGAGTCCACTATCAACGTTCTCCTCCTGAACCGGTCATTGGATGGGCTCTAACCCAATTATCCGATTCTATAACAGGTAAACAGACGTTGGGGCGGCTTGTGGGCTAGTCATGACGCCATGGAACCGGACGTCACCATCAAGAAATGGATGTTGGACCATCAACGCGGCGGGCGAGAATGGCGTAAGACTTTTGCCCGACTTCATTCCTCCCCTCCGGCCTTGCGGGCGATGACGTGTCCCCAGGCCTGGGCAAAAGTGGCCCGTTCGCTCCGGCTCCAGCGCCGCCAGGATTCCGCCTGACGCAGCGCTCCCGCTTCTTCGAGTTGCCGGGCCAGATAATCCCCGATCCTGCGGGGGTCGTCGTAGACTTCGTAGCGTGTGTTGCTGTCCAGCACTTCGAATCCGGCATCCGCAGCCCAGGGGCCGAGCCGGGCGCCCGCCTCGGTGCAGCCGCCATTTCCTTCCTGAAGGGAACGGTAGGCCTCCAGGGCGAATCCCAATGCGGGGGATTCCGGTGCGAGGAGGAACTGGTTCCAGTTGGGCGAGCACAGGGCCGCGATGCCACCGGGACGGAGGACCCGGTGGATTTCCGCCAGCACTTCATCCGGACGGGAGAGGTGTTCCAGGAGCGCGTGGGAGAAGACCAGATCAAA
The DNA here is from genome assembly GCA_033875315.1 of Candidatus Methylacidiphilales bacterium. Classification (NCBI taxonomy): domain Bacteria; kingdom Pseudomonadati; phylum Verrucomicrobiota; class Methylacidiphilae; order Methylacidiphilales; species Methylacidiphilales bacterium. The sequence goes on along the minus strand of JANRJG010000019.1, from coordinate 3,201 downwards.
CGAGGCATCTTCAAACGGCAGTTCGTAGGCGTTCCCCGTGCGGAAGGTGACATTGACCAGCTCCATCCCACCGGCCAGGCGCTGGGCGGTTTCGATGGCTGCGGGGGAGGAATCGATCCCGGTCACCCGACCGGGCAGGAGCGCCTGGGCCAGACCGAGGGTGATCGTTCCCGGACCACAACCCAGATCCAGAACTTCCTGACCGGGTTGGAGCCAGGGCAGCACGAATGACCCGTGACTGCCGAGTGTTCGTGCCGCCATGAAGGCGGCGCTGAGGGAGTTGTGTCCCGGTGTGTACGATTCAGTTGGGCGACATCGGGTGGGATGTTGATTTTGACTGGGGGTGTTCATGCGGTTCCTTGAGTGGTGGAGAGCCGCGGGCAATAAAAAACCCACGGCTGCTGCCGTGGGTGGATGTTCGTGTTTTTTTGTCAGGATCAGGCACGAGCATCCGCCACGGCAGCGCCGATAACGGCGACGACGGCTACGGATACTACGGCTTTGGCGATCCCGAACATTGAAGTTTGAATTTAATTCTGCCTGCTACGGATGTCAATGCGCGATTCCGGAATGCCACGGTGTGCAACCACTGGCTTGGCAGATGATTGTGCACTCGATAGGGTTTCCCCGTGAACGGCGAAACCGCATCTTCCATGCCTTCCCCCAAGCGGCTGCCTCCCCGCAGCTCCCCCTTTGGATTCGTCCAACCCAACCCCGTGCCGACCACGGCCCTTGTCGTGTTCGGCCTGATTTTTGCCGGGGTAGGTGGCGCGGTCAGCGCCCTCGCTGCGGGTTGGATTCCATCGGAAGAATCCTCCTTCCACGGCCCACGCTGGATGGTGGGCTGTATCGGGTTTGTGTTCTTTGTCGCCGGCCTGGCCGTCATTGGCATGGGCCTGCACCGGCCGTTCCGCCTGCGTGCCTTGATGCGCAACCGGCGACTCCATCCCAACCAGCCGGCCCTCTGGGACCACTTTTGGAATCCTGCCGGTTCCGTTCAGAACCGCTTCCTGCGTGTCCTGCAGAGCTTTTTATCCCTCCTGGTCTTGGGCGCATTCCTGGCCCCGTTCAACTGGTGGGCTTATTTCTCCAATGAAGGCCACCTCATGGTCCGCATCATCGTCGGGATCTTTGACCTGATCCTCATCGCCGTTCTCTACGGAGCCCTTTACACCTTGGTCTGGGCAATCAAATACGGCCCGGCCCGCCTGACCTGGGGCACCTTTCCCCTGCGCCGTGAGGCCGTATTCCTCCGCTGGGAGCCGGGTCGCGGCCTGCGCGGCTGGCAATCCGGCACCTTCACCCTGCGATGCATCCGCGAGAAATCCGAGACGGTCAAAAGTGGGAGCGAGACCGAAACCTCACGGGTCTACGATTGCCTTTGGGAAGAAACCCGGACCTTCGGGGGCGACACCCCTCTGGCCAATGGAGGGGCGGTCGACCTTTCCTTCACCCTGCCCAGGGATGCTCCGCCCACCACCATCACGGCAACCGAGCCCCTTTACTGGGAATTGGAGGTCAAGATCCGCCAGCCCGGCGTCGATTTCCAACACAGCTACCTCGTGCCCATCTACGGCTGAGTCTGCTTTCCCTGTTGAACCCCGCCGGGCCTGGATCATACTGCGCCATGGCCACCATCCAGGGATTCCACCACACCGCACTGCGTTCGGCCGACTTCGATGCCAGTGTGAAATTCTACACCAAGGTCCTTGGCCTCAAGGTCCGGATCACCTGGGGCGAAGGAGCGGGCCGGGCCGCCATGATCGATGCCGGCGACGGCAATTACATTGAAGTCTTCGCCCGCGACGCCGCCTTCCCGCAGGTGGAGGGGACAATCCTCCATTTCGCCCTGAGAACCGACAATTGTTCGGCCATGTTGGAGAAAGTCCGCGCGGTCGGGGCCGAGATCACGATGGAGCCGAAGGAAGTGACCATTGCCTCCAACATCGGGCCCGTGCTGGTGAAGATCGCTTTTTTCAAGGGGCCGGATGGCGAGATCGTCGAATTGTTTGAAAACCAGGTGCTCTGACCGGCCTGAATTTTCCACTTGAGCCCATGGTCCCGGTCCGATACATTCTTCAGTCTACATTGCGGGCGTAACTCAGTTGGTAGAGTGCAACCTTGCCAAGGTTGATGTCGAGGGTTCGAATCCCTTCGCCCGCTCCACCTTCGCTCCAGACGGAGCTACGGTGGACACGGTCCACGCAAAAACGAAGCTGAACCTGTGGCTGGTTAAATACCCCCAGTGCGAAGGTGGTCCTCCGAAGCTTCAGCGTAGGAGGGGCCCCATGCACTACGTCTATATCCTGAAGTCGGAGAAGACGCCGAACCATTACGTGGGCGCGACTTCCGATCTGCGACTGCGTCTGAAGGACCACAACGAAGGCAAACAACGCTTCACCCAACCCCACCGTCCCTGGACGCTGGCCTGGTATGCGGGTTTCCCATCGAAAGCAAAAGCCATGACCTTTGAGAAATATTTGAAAAGCGGTTCCGGCCATGCTTTCAGAAACCGGCATTTGATTTGAAGCTTCGCTCCAGACGGAGCTACGGTGGACACGGTCCACGCAAAAACGAAGCTGAACCTGTGGCTGGTTAATCACCCCCGGTGCGAAGGTGTTCCTCCGAAGCTTCAGCGCAGGAGGGGCCCCATGCACTACGTCTCTATCCTGAAGTCGGAGAAGACTCCGAACCATTACGTGGGCGCGACTTCCGATCTGCGACTGCGTCTGAAGGACCACAACGAAGGCAAACAACGCTTCACCCAACCCTATTGACTGAGTGACAAGATCAGCGGGAGGGCGAGGCTACTGCCGAGCCGCCCTGGAATAGAGATATCAAACCGGCTCGGCAGGAGCCTCGCCCTCCCGTTTATTCTGTCGCTCAGTCATTTTAATTTGGTGCTACCCCACCCTACCGCCCTTGGCTCCTAGCTTGATATGCGGACTACCCCCCTCCAAAGCCAACGCCAGGGCCTTCAAGAAATACCTGAAAGTAGTTCGGGTCATGTGTTTCCGCTTCGTGTGCTTCGCGCCCTTTGCGGTGAACGGTATTTATTCATCTAGAGCATTTTGCATTTAATTAGCTTCGTAAAAGCTGTACAGTGTTGGTGGTATCCCGTAGAAGATTGGGATGAAATCCTACAGTGCTGATTTGCGGGCCAAGATTATCAAGCGTCGTTCCAAGGGGGCGAGTGCGGCG
>JANRJG010000018.1 GCA_033875315.1 Candidatus Methylacidiphilales bacterium | reverse complement strand
GGTGAATGGATCATGAATTGCGGTGATATCCCCGTCGCTGATTACAAGACGCTCGCCACCCAATTCAACCCGACAAAGTTTGACGCGGAATCCTGGGTCGTCCTTGCCAAAGAGGCCGGCATGAAATACATCGTCATCACCGCCAAGCACCACGACGGCTTCGCCCTGTGGCCCTCCAAGGCCAGCCCGTTCAACATCGCCGATGCCACGCCCTTCAAACGCGACCCGCTCGCCGAACTCGCCAGCGCCTGCCGCAAACACGGGCTGAAGCTCGGATTCTATTATTCCCAGGCCCAGGACTGGACCCATCCCGGCGGTGCTTGCTGGAAATACGGTCCTCGTTCCACTGACCACTGGGATCCCGCGCAGCTCGGTAGTTTCGATGACTATATCGACTCGATTGCCGTGCCCCAGACCCGCGAGCTGCTCACCCGCTATGGTTCCGACGTTCCCGCCGTCCTTTGGTGGGACACCCCCCGTCGCTGGATGCAGCCCAGCCATGCAAAAAAGATCAACGATGTGGTTCAGGAAATCCGCCCGGGCCTGATCATGAACAACCGACTCGGCGGCGGTATCCAAGGCGATACTGAGACACCCGAGCAATACATCCCGCCCCAAGGCTACCCCGGTCGCGATTGGGAGACGTGCATGACCATGAACGACACATGGGGCTTCAAAAGTTACGACCACAACTGGAAATCCAACGCCACTCTTTTGCGAAACCTCTGCGACATCGCCAGCAAAGGAGGGAATTATCTGCTCAACGTAGGCCCCGATGGCGAGGGCTCCATTCCGCAGCCGAGCATCGACAGCCTGCGCGCCATGGGACGTTGGATGAAAGTCAACGGCGAGGCGATCTACGGCTCGCAAGCCACCCCCTTCGGTCCCGAGGCCGGTCGCTTCAGTGAAACGGAAAAGGATAACAAAGGTCAGCCCAAGTTTATCCCCTCTTGGGAATGGCGCGCGACCACCAAGCCCGGCCGGGTGTATCTTCACCTGATGAAATGGCCGAACCAACCCTTCACGCTTTCCGGGCTGCTCACCCAAGTTAGAAAAGTCTACCTACTCGCAGACCCTAAAAAAACCCCCATTCCTTTCGAACAGACCGCATCCTCGGTGGTGCTGCGGCTTCCCGCCTCCGCCCCCGATCCGGAGGTCAGTGTCGTTTGCCTCGAGTTGCAGGATCGTGAAATCCGCACGGAACCGACGGTCCAACAATCCGTGCCCCCCGTGGGCAGCGGAACCGGAATCGCACCCGGACACTGAGTAACCCAACACCCCATATCTTATGCACACCAAGCCTGCCGCACTCATTCTGACCACCCTCCTCGGACTCTCCGCACTTACCTGTGCCATCTCGGCCGCAGAGGGGTATTATCGCGAACCGTCGTGGAAACCCCGCGCCATCCTTCCCGCCGCCGATGCGCTGCGCGGCGACTTCTGGCCCGCCCCGCCGAAGGTGGAGGTGGATTACCTCGACCCGGCATTCGCCGACGACCGGCTCTCGTCCGTCCCGCCCCCCGGCGTCCATCCCCGTGTTCTCTTGTCACCCGCGGATGTCGACCGCATCCGGGCCAAGGTCGCCCTGGGTGAAAAGGCCCCGGCGGCCTTCCGCGTCATGTGGGCCCGGGTGTCCGAGTCCCGCAGCGCCTTCTATGCCCTGGTGGCCAAGGACGATGTCCTTGGCCGCAAGCTGGCCGCCGACTTGGTGCGCAAAATCAAAACCCTTGAACCCAAGCTGGACAAAATCGACGCCCAGCCCGACCGGGACAACCTGTGGTGCGTGGAACGATCCCTGACCGCCTCCGGCGATCCCGATCCGCCGACGGAAATCTGGGCCCTGCTCGACTACGATTACCTCCACGGGTGGATGACACCGGAGGAACGCGAATCCGCCCGACGTGTCATCGCCCGTTTGACCCGCGGACGCATCTCCAACTTCATGACCTACCCCGAGCACTTCATGATCAACAACCACCAGGGCTTCGGCATGGAATACATCCGTCTTCTCCTGCTCATCGAGGGGGAAAAAGGCTATGACCCCGCCGTCTTCAAACTCGCGGTGCGCAAGTGCCGGGCCATGCTGAACTGGTATCTGAACAAAGACGGCATGTGCTACGAGTCGATCAAGGGTTGGCTCAACATCTCCGCCTTTGTCGCGGTCGGACGGCGCGAGCGGGATTTCCTCAAACACAGCCACCTCCGCGCCAAGATGAATTTCTTCCAACAAGCCATCCGCTGGGTGGATGGCCGCTGGCAGATCCGCGACGAGATGCGGGCCTCGGCCTTCCATGTCATCTGGATGATGCGCTACTTCCATCCCGGCGATCTGGGTTACGACTGGCTTTATCGGGCCACCTTTTCCTCGCACGATTTCCTGACCGATCCCAAGGCCAAGTGGCCCAATCCGGTGGGCATTTCCCCCGATCTGCTCCTGCTCTTTGCCGAGGAGGGCATGCTCGACAAACAGGGCCGGCCCCTGGACTGGAACGACCAGGCCCGCATCGATGCCCTCAAGCTCCCGCTTACGTGGAAGGACGACACCCGTGGATACCTTCTGGCCAAGAATTCGTCCCGCATCGACGACCTCAAACTCGGGTTTGTCTGCAAGCAGGACTTTTTCTACGGGGGTCATGAAGGATCGGAAACCAACCGCCTCACGCTCTGGGCCCACGGCGTCAACTGGGTCCGCGACGTTGACATGCTCGCGGTCAAGGCCACCGGCCTGCAGAACATGCTCACCATCGATGGCAAGGGATTGGCCTGGCCGCCCTGCCCCGGCGTTTGGCTCGGCGTGCAAGACAGCCCGCTCGGCGTCACCGCGGCCGGCGATGGCAAAATTGCCTATTCCCATTCCAAGGTCATGCAGGTCCATCCGCTCGACTTCCCGTCGGCCAAGATCCCTTACTATGCGCCATTTGCCGAAGGGAACTACGACCTCACCCGCGACCTCCAGGTGGCCTTCCATCCCGGAACGGTCCAATGGGATGACGGCTACGCCCACACCGATTACGGACCCTGGAGCGGGGAGACCCGTCTGGTCGAACACTACAAGTCCAACAATCCGGTGGAACAAGCTTACCGCACCGTCCATCTGGCGCGCGGGGCGAGGCCCTACGTCCTGGTCCTGGATGACGCCCGCAAGGATGGCAAAAGCCACCTCTATGAATGGAACATTTCCGTGCCTGACGGGGCCCGGTTGGTCGAGGCCAAAATCCCCGAAGTCCAGTTCCAGAACGTCGATCCCTCCGAGAAACGCCAAAGCGACCTGATCCTCGGGCTGGAGGGAACACCGCGTGATCCGAAATCAGGCCGCCTGACCCCGGCCAAGGGAGATCCCCTGCTGCTGGTGCGCGTCCTTTGGCGCAACAGCCCCTACGGTTATCCGGTCCCCCGGCTTGAGAACACCCCCGTGGAAGTGCACTATCCCTACAAGGGCTCCGCCCGCCTGACCATCCCCGCCATTTCCGAATCGCCGGAGTTCCGGGTCATGCTCTATCCCTTCCGCCAGGGCGACCCCCTGCCGGTGACCGAATGGAACCGGGACCGGAGCGAATTGTCCGTGGTCATCGGCGACCAGAAAGACACCTATCGTTTCGCCCAAGCTGACGGCGGGCGCACGGTCTTTGCCATGCAGCGGGAAGGAAAAAGCGGTGGAGAAATTCCCACCCGGGCGACGCCGGCCCGCCCGGTGCTGGACGTCCGCGGAGTGCGCACCGATGTCAACGAGGCCCGCACCACCCGCGCCGAAGGGGAAGTCCCGGAATACCGGTTTGATGGGATGATCCAGGCGGGTTGGGTCCGGCCTCCGGCTCCGGCCTATGTGGTCTACACCCTCGACGGTACCCCGCCCCACGCCAAGTCACCGCGCTATCAGACGCCCTTGGAAATCAAGAAGACCACCGAGGTCCAGGCCCGCATCGTGGATCCCGCCTGGCCCGGCGGACAAAGCATGGGTGCGGTGCTCAAAGCGCGTTTCATCCAGGTGCCCGCCGCCGCAGGAATCAGCCAGCCTCCCGCTGGCAGCCAATCCGGGCTCCAGGTCCGGGTTTATGAAAAGAAGACAGTCATGTGGGACGACCGCGGATTCTTCCGCGCCAATAAGGTCATGCTTCCGGACCTCGACCGGGAAACCCCCGTCTCCACGTCCCTTGCCCCGGGATTCCAGCTGCCGCACACCGTGCCCTTGGCGGCGACGGACAAGCAAGTCAAGGGATTCTACCGCTTCACGGGCTGGTTCCGGGCCGATGCCCCCGGGGCCCATGAATTCGCCGTGGATTCCTGCGGCCCGGTGCGTTTGCAGGTTGCCGGACAGACCGTGATGGCCTCGACCGGGGTTTACCACCAACAACAAGCCGTCCGCCGGGGCACCGCCGTCCTCGGAACTGGCTGGCATCCTTTGGAACTGATCGTTTGCGATCCCCTGTATTGGAACCTGGCCACCGCCGACCTCATGCCGTTCCGGGTCACCGTCCGGCATGAATCCGGACCGGATCAGGCCATTGATCATTCCCGCCTGGCCACTTCCCCGCTTTCCGCCGCCGCTCCCTTTGCCCCGGCCGTGGTCTGGAAAGAGGCCCGGCCCGCCCCCGGCTGGATGGAACCCGGGGTGGTCCTCTCCATCTTTGAGCGCGAAAACAAAAACCACGATCCCGACTACCTCGACATCGAGGGATTGCCCCCGTTGCGCCAGGAAAAAACGGAAGTCCTGGAAGCCAATCTGCGACCCGCACTCGTCCGGGTTTACGATGGCTGGTTCCACGCGCCGGCGGACGGGATCTATGCCTTTGATCTGCCCTCCCGACGTGGCGCCAGTGCCGGGTTGGGAGAATTGCGGGCCGCTTACCAGAACCAACTCCGCATCGATGGCGAGGTGGTGGTGCAACGGGGCATTCCCGGGCGTTTCCCCCTGCGCCGCATCGGACTGAAGGCCGGATGGCATGAGGTCTCCCTTCGCCTGGGCAGCAGCCCCGCCGCCGGCAGCGTGACTTATCCTGACGGCCAGACCCTGCCCCTCACGGCCGCGGAGCTATCCCGTCCGTTGACCGTGGACATCCGCCCGAAGGATGCAGCACGGGCTGATTCCGTGGTGGAAATTTTCCGTCCGACACCGGTGGTTCTGTCGTTGCCCGCCGGCCGGGAGGGACAGATCCGCTACACGCTGGACGGCCGTGATCCGGGCCCGGATGCGACCTTGTATCGTGGCCCGGTGACCGTGGCCGGGAACGCCACCCTGACGGCAGCGGCCTATGTCCAAGGCCGGGCCCAGGCGGCCACGCCGCCCGCCCGGGTGGCTTTCTCCCTGGTCGACCGCCCCCTGCGCGACCGGATCGGACACGTGGACTTTGCCGGATGGAATGGTGAGCAGGGTCCGATGGCAAATGCGCAACCGTGCGCGGTGTGGGTGGCGCCGGAAGGCAAGCCCGGCTCCGGTCCGGGTTCTGTCGGACGTGTCCTGCTCGCCAATCCCCAGCCGGCCAAGGCCACGGGCGAGGCCGGTCAGATCGTCGACATCAACCTGACCAAGGGCTTGGGAAATTCCGCCTTCAAGCTCACCGGGCTGCGCATGCGCGACAACGCCATCACGGTGGGGGTCTGGTTCCGCAGTCCATCCGCCGATGGCAAACTCTTCGGCAAGGACGGCTTGACCGCCTTCGGCAAATCCTACAAGACGGTTTCCTGCGCCCTTTCCCGGGGCCATATCCAAGTGGGGCCCGGCAAGTTTTCCGGAGGAAAGGTCGCCCCGGGGGAATGGACCCATGTGGTGTTGGCTTCGGACGCCGACGCCCAGATCTTGTATATCAATGGCGAAAAAGTGGCGGCAGGGCCGGGCAGCCCATCCCTCGCCACCGACGCTTTGGATTTCTTCACCGACCACACCGCCGAAGTAGCTTCGGCCTCGGTCTACGGGCGCGTCCTGGGTCCGGATGAAATTCGCCAGTGGTATGTAAAAGTTTCGGCAACGCCGGAGATTCCGGGAAAAGCCACCCCAAGGAAAACCCCCTGATGCCGGGCACCTTTCAACCATTGCCTTGGCTGGGCATGTCCCTCGCCGCCTTCTTGTGTTTGGTTCCGGGATGGACGCAGGCCTCAGAAACCCGCATCCATCCGGAGGATTTGGATTCGGATGGCCGCCTGCCTGACGAACGCATGGCCTACAAAACGGTGGATGGCATCGATTTGCCCATGGCCGTATTTCTGCCCAGAGCCGGGGAAGATAAAAGCGGACGCCGTCCGGTCATCCTCTGCCTCCATGGTGGGGCCTGGTCGGGATGGAAAGGTGGGGATGTCTCGGCCTGGGACGGCGGCGTCTTTGCTCCCCACGCCCGCTACTTCGCCGCCCGTGGTGCGGTCGGGGTCACGATTTCCTACCGCCATGTCCCACGCCCGGATAAGGATAATGAGAAGGAGGCCTTCGAAAAGGGCCCCAGTCTTTTCGACCTCTTGGCCGATTGTCGTTCGGCCCTACGCACCCTGAGAAAAAACGCCGACCGCCTCGGCATCGACCCCGATCGTATCGCCGTCATCGGCGATTCCGCCGGAGGCCACCTTGCCGCCTGTCTCGGTACCATCGATCGATTTGACAACCCGGGGGATGACCTCGCGGTCAGCGGCCGGGCCAACCTCACCATTCCCTGCAATCCCATCACCGACCTGCTGGACCCCAAATGGCGGGCTTTTGTCCCCAACACACCGCGGTTTTGGGAAGCAAACGAAGCACTTGGCCTCAACGACCGTGCCCGGGCGATTTCCCCGATGTGGAACATCACTCCACAGGCCGCCCCCTCCCTGCTCCTGCATGGCCTGGGGGACAGCGTGGTCGATCCGCGGCATTCCTCGGAATTCCAGGCCAAGCTCAAAGCTGCGGGCGTGCGTGGCGACCTCTTCACCCTGCCCAAGGCCGGGCATGCGTTCATTCTCTTCGGCTACCGTTCCACCGGAGCGGAATGGCTCGACGCCATGAGGGCGGTTGACGCCTTCCTGGTCTCGATGGGTTATCTCCAGGGAAAAGCCAATCTCCAGCCTGATTCCCCGCAAAATCGGAGTTGGAGCATTGCCGGGGACCAAATGACGGAGGGTCGTATTGCTGGAAAGGCCGGGGAGGGGGTGGCCTTGCATCTGCCTGCGCTGGACAAGGCGGGGGTCACCACGGCCGGGTTGGTCGCCGACCCGCAGCGCGGACAGGTCATCCAGGTGGGCCGGGGCCGGGGCGGATTGGAACTCTCCGGATGCCCACACCCGGGGACAGCCACCACCGTGGCCTCATGGATCTTGCCGGATAAACCCTCGGGCACCCTCTATAAACGTGGAACCCTCACCGGGACGGGAACCGGCTGCAAATGGGTCTTCGGACCGGGAGGCGTGCTCACCCTCCATGTGGCCGGGGCCAGCCTCACCACCAAGACGCCCCTGCCTTCCGGTTGGGTTAACGTAGCCTTCACCGTCTCCCCCGAACGGGCCATTGTCTACATCAATGGTCAGGTGGTGGCGGAACAAGCCCTGCAGAATGCCGTCCTGATCGGGCCCCGGGTCGCGGTGGCCGAAGATTTTTCGGGCCGCTTCTCCGACCTTTTTCTGGCCGATCATGCCCTGACCGCTGAAGAGGTGGCAGCCCTGGCGGACCCCAGACGCAAAACACCCAACCCCCTGTGAGGACTTCGATGAAAACCAAGCCCCTGCTCATCCTGTTGGCCACCCTGGCCCTTGGCGGGTCCCTCAGGTCCCAATCGACCGTTGACGACATCGAAAGCAACCGGATCTACCAATACTTTGTCCCGACCAAGCTGGAGAAAGGCTCTGCCCTTTCCGGTGCCTATCTCTGGATTCCACCCAAAACACCCCGCATCCGGGCCGTCATGGTCGGCATCCACAACGGGCTGCCGATGAACATCCTGCAGCACCCCGCCATCCGCGCCGTCTGCCGCAAGCACGGCATCGCCCAGATCCTCCTCACCCCCAATGGCAGCGAGATCGGGCCGGTGATGCTGAAGGACCTGAACTACGACATCACCAACCCGGACAAAACCGCCGTCTACGATGCCTACCTGAATGCCCTGGCCGAAGTCTCCGGCCATCCGGAATTGCCGACCGCCCCCATCGTTCCGCTGGCCCATTCGGCCTACATGAGTTTCCCGTTTGAAGCAGCCATGAGGAATCCAGAGCAATGCCTGGCCATTCTTCCGATCAAGGCGGGTATGCCGGACGTATACGCCTTTTACGCCGAGAGCGGCAAGGCCAAGGCCCCCAATCCCGCTTTGGCCATGAATCATGTTCCCATCCTGTTTATTTCCTCCTCCAGCCAGGAGACCGTCGGGTGGAGCGCCTACCCGCACGGGCATGGCAGTGCCTCGTTTTTTGGGGCCTACCGACGCGACCGCGACGACAACCCCGGAACCACGTATGAACCGCGCAATGAACTGATCGGCACATGCTGGGACATGATGAGCGGCCATTTTGACATGCTGCCGAGAAACTACCAATTCACAGCCGACTGGCTCGATGCGGTGGCGGCCATGCGGCTTCCGGAAAAGCCCGGTGATCCGCTCAAGAAGACGGTCCTGGCCGACGGCTGGTTGGTCAATCCGAACGTGCCGGTGTCCGGGGAGTTGCCCGCCGATTTCCCCCAACCCGCGCCCTACGCGGACTTCAAGGGCAGCAAGGCCAAAGCCGCCTGGTATCCGAACGAGGTCTTGGCCCGTGCGTTCTTTGATCTCGTTTGCCGGGAGCCCCGCAAGGATATTGGGATGTTCACCTTTCTCGACCCTGCCGGGAAACCCATCAGCCTGGCCCATGGTTCCATGGCCGTCATGCCGGACCCGCAGGCTTTGTTGCAGGAGGATGGGCAGTTCACCCTGACCACCTATCCGTTCGACAAACCCTTCGAGGTCTGCACGGTGAAGGACAAGGAACACGCCAAGCGCCCGAACGATCCGCACACCCTGGAAAATGTCCTTTTTCCAGGGAAAACCACGCTTCCCGTGGATAAAATACCCCTACAGATCGATCCGCACGGTGGTGCGGTGGAAGTGGTCCGTCGTGAGGAGGCGGTGGACGAACGTGGGCTGCCGCAGACCCGTTTCACACTCCGGTTCAAACCATACCGCATGTCGCCGGAAGGGGGCTTCCAGATGTTGTTCCTGCGCGTGTTCCATGAAGGCGATGCTACCCATGCCGCGGCCGGGCGGACGGTTCAGATATCCTGGTGGCCGGGGGGTGTCTTCAAGGATGCGCCGTCACAGACAATCACTTTCCCCGCCATTCCCGACAGCCCGGCCGCGGTCGAAAAGGTGGCACTCAACGCCACCAGTTCGTCCGGCCTGCCGGTGGGGTACTTTGTCTTGAAGGGGCCCGGTATCATCCGCGAAGGGGCCTTCGTACCGTCCGAGATTCCGGAGGGCACAAAAAACCCCATCGAGGTGACCGTCGGTGCCTATCAAATGGGCAGATACTCCGATCCGGGCCGGGTCAAGCCGGCGTCCACCGTGTATCAAACCTTCCGGCTTATGTTCTAGAACGAGTAAAATCAAATGATGTAGACTGGGTGACGGGCTCTTCGGGAGGGCGAGGCTCCTGCCGAGCCGGGTTCAGTCCGGTATGCAGACGCGGCTCAGCCCCGCACGCTTGCGGGGGAGCCAGGAGCTTCGCCCTCCCGTAAGACATTTTATCGCCTACTCCATGTGATTTGGTATTAGAGAACGAGCCTAAATAAGCAGAAGAAGATCAAAAGATATGAAAAAAACAGTCAGAGTTCCGTTGAATAAAGTGGTGTGTTTTTTAGTGGGTTTGCCCGCGATGTTTCCCCTGGCTTTGCCTGCGGCGCCGCCCGATGGAAGCCGGTTGGTCTGGTCGGATGAATTCGACGGCACCGTCTTGGACCGGGCAAAGTGGGTCTTTCGGACCGACAGCAAACATTGGAGCACCCAGAAGCCGGAGAACGTCACGGTGGAAGGGGGCGTGCTCAAGTTGCACTTGAAAAAAGAATCTTCCGGAAACATGTCCTACACCGGCGGCGGCATCATCAGTCGGAAGGCTTTCCAGTATGGTTACTACGAGGCGAGGCTGAAAATCCCGCCGGGTGGGGGTTGGCACACCTCGTTTTGGATGATGGCGCACAATGGAAGTGGAGGCACCGGTCCTGGTGCGGCCCACCAGGAATTGGACGTGATCGAAAACGATTCCATCCACAAAACCAGCTACGGGGTCAATATTCACCGATGGAAAGGGGAGCACATCTATTTTGGTGGCAGAACCGTCACGACCCCGGATCTCTCGGCCCGGTTCCACGTTTTTGGCTGTCTTTTCACTCCCACCACGGTCCGGTATGACTTCGAAGGCAAGGCCGTCCAGACCGTGGACGTGGCCAATCCGGTGCGGAAAGATGGAACGCCTTTCGTCTTCGAGCACGGACCCCAGCACGTTTGGTTGACTTCGATCGCCTCGCATCTGGGTGGCACGAAGCAGGTCGATGATGCCGCGCTGCCATCGGTGGCGGAATTCGACTACGTCCGGGTTTATGCGTTGCCCGATGCCGCACCCTGATGGCGGGATCCGGTCCGGGGAAGGGATTCCCCGGCTATACAATGAGAATAACGGATCCGTGAACTAGAGCATTTGGCATTTGATCTTCCTCTCGTCCTCATGCTCTTTTTCATTCGCGTGCTCTCTGAATGGGAGAGAACGTGCACGAGAGCGAGTGATGCCAAATTAAAATGACTGAGCGACAGAATAAGCGGGAGGGCGAGGCTCGTGCCGAGCCGGTTTGATGTCTCTATTCCAAGGCCGGCTCAGCAGGAGCTTCGCCCTCCCATAGGGCACTTTTTCGCCCACTCAATTCAATTTGGTATAATAGATACGAGATGAAACCAATCCTAATTAAACGCAAAGCGCTCTAGGAAATCCTATGTAGACGGGGATTCCCATCCCCGTTGGGCGGGATCGATCGCCGGGGGAAGGCCGCTTGCTCAAAACAAGGGCTGTCGCAGCGTGACCCGGCGGGTCAGCGTGTGGCCAAATTCGCGCAGGGCCCGGTCGATGGGGATGGAGCCGTTGCGGAAGAGCAGCGCGCCGGATTCCTCCAGGATGGTCAGGGATATCTCGGCCGTGGCGGGGGTGGAGGTGGTGTAATTGGCCCCGTTGAGTTTGACATTGTTTCCGGCGATGCGCACCGATTGGTAGGAGGAGCTGGTGAGGTTGATCGGGGCGGGGTTGGTGACGCTGCTGTTTCCGGCCGCGTAGAAGAGCACCCGGAATTGGGCCACGTTGCCGACCAGGAAGTCGTCCCGCACGGGCGATGCGGACCAGGCATAGCCGGACAGGTCGGACAGGCCAATGACATCCGAGAAGGTGGTGTTGGCGCTGAGGGCGGTGCGGTATAGGCCGTAGACCTGGTTGCCACTGCCGCTGCCCAGGGGATTCTGCTTCGCCACCCGGTAAAGAACCGCCCGGGCCTGCCCGGCTTGGTCGGCATTCGTGACATCGGTCGGGGAGAGGGCGAGCAGGTAAAGCCGGGTCGAGTTGACTGTGTCCACGGCATCAGGGCTGGCTTGGAGGAATTCCGAACTGCCGCGCACGGCGGCCAGGGAGTCCAGATCGGTGACCAGGAGGTCCAGGGCCGCACTGGCTGCGTTCAGGGCCAGGAGGGTGTTGTTGGCCCGCTTGGAGACCGTGGCCGTTTGGTTGGTCAGGTTGGCCATCATCACCACCATGAGGGCGGCGATCGTGACCGCCACCAACATCTCGATGAGGGTGAAGGCCCGCCGCGGACTGCGACGTTGTTCAACGCGGCACGGTGGCATCATAGGTCAATACGGGTTTGAGTTTGGCGACATTGGTGGTGGTGTTCTGGACCTCGTAGATTTTCACTTGCACCGCCAGGGCGGCTTCGGGATAGCTGGTGGCGTTGCCGGACAGACTGGTGGGGCGGGCGACATAGCTGCTGTTGCCGGAGGTTTGGATGGCCATGTTCGGGGAGAGCCCGAGGGTGATGCGGAAGAGCCGACCGCTGCGGCGCGTGAGTTCGGTGGCCAAGGCGGAGTCGCTGCCCGTGCGGATGAAAAGGCTGTGCACCCCGCCCTCCAGGAGGCTTTGGGTGGTGCCGCTGCCACTTGGATCGATGTGGTAGGCGAAAATCGGCACGGTGGCATTGCTGGCGGTAGCACTCGTATCCATGGTGCTATTACTCGTGATCCAAGAAAACACCGTGTTGAATCCCTGGGCTTTGAGGAAGCCGGGCAGGGTGCGGGTGACGGCAAAGGATTCGTCCTGACTGACCACTTCCTTGTTCGACTGCAACGCGGCGCCGAACAGTCCGATGACGGCGAGGATGCCAAATCCAACAATGCCCAGGGACAGGGCCACTTCGACCAGGCTGAAGCCCCGTGTGCCCGTCCTTCTCGGAAACTGGCGGAGAAGGGTCATAGCACGGGGGGGATCGACGCCACGTCGGGGAAGAAACTCATCCGGCCCAACAAGTGGACGACAAAGCCGTAGCGCAGCTGTCCTTCGTTTTTGACCTTGAACTGGGTGCCGACGAGAAGACCGGGTGAGACGACAAATTGGAGGTCCGACGCGCGTCCGTTGGCGGAGAATTCGTAGTAGTCATAGCCGCTGGTGGGCGCGCCCGAGCCGGCGAACGTGATGTCCATGGTGCCGGTGGGTTTGCTGTAGTCCGCGTCGTAGTAGACCCCCTGGGAGAGGAAGACCCACTTCTGTATTTGCGACCAGTTGGAAGCGATGGCGGGGTCGGTATTGCCATCGGCATCGAGGACCACGGCCGGGTTGGTGGTGTCCTCCCTGCTGCGCAGGGCGGCGATGCTGATGCGGCGGAGGTAGTTCTCCGGCCGGCCGGAATTGTAAACGGTGTCGACGATGACGCGGGCGGGGGATTGACGGAGGATGGCCTCGGTGCGGGCGGCGTTGAAGAGGGAGTAGGCGATGGTGGAAGCCTCGCGTCCGCCACTGGAGGCCGTGCCGCCGCGGAAAACCGCCATGCCCACCCCGGCCATGACCGTGATGATGGCCATGACCACCAACAGTTCGACTAGGGAGAAGGCGGAGTTGCGTTTACTAAAATGTTTATTCTTTTTCACTGGGATCACCTGTTTACTGAGGGTTGCTAGGAGTCTCATTGGCTTGCGTAGAAGGAGCTGCTGAAGCAGTGACAGGCTTGGGGGGCAAAGGAACGAAATTAGGATCCTCTGAAATACGTTTCACTTCGACATTCATGGGGCCGGGGCCGGGGCCGGTTTCAACGATGAATACGAGCTGGCGCAAGGTTTCTTTGTATGCCCAGATGTTCCCGAAAGCCTGCCGAGTTTGTGGTGGTTTGCCCGTCACAACTTGGACATCCAGAACGTTAGGCACGCCGGCGATGGTGCGCGGCTTGCCCTTCACCACTTTGGCCTCGCGTGGCGCAAGATCCGCCTTGTCTGATCCCAGGTTGATCCTCACAGGACCGCTTGTGTAATTGACGAATTTGTAGGTTCCGCTTCCGAAAGAAGCCAAATCATCTGGCAAGGCCACGATTTGATATCTGGTTGGATCTTTTTTATCACGGAAAAAAATCAGTAGTGGCTTGGGTCCGACATCTTGTAAATCAACATTGGCGACTTCAATATAAGGCTCTTTGGAGGCCGGATCGGTGTTCTGGCGGAAAAAACGCAGGACAGTCATGCCTGAGTTGAAGTAGTAGGAGTCCGATCTTGCATGAGTGTAAAGACTGATTGGTAGAACTTTGGAAGTGTCATGACTATCAGCGTAATAGAGGTCAGAAATATCTTCCGTCCATGCCAAGGCCTTGAATGATGGTTTCGCTGAAGTTATCTGACTCTTGACTGGAGCTGCAGAGAGCACTAAAGCCATGAAAGTGAGGTGAAATAAAGGGTTCATATTTTTCATTCAATTTAGATCGACTCCGGATCAAGCCAGCGGAATGAAATCACTTTAAACCTACGTCCATAATTCTGGTTGTTGGTATTCAGGGAATTCAATGGTGCGGCGTCTCCCAGGCTTGCTCCCGAGGTCAAAGCTGGATCGGCTTGGTCGACATAATCTGGTAGGCGTTGGATTACGCACTCACCCCACGCTTTTCCTTCAACGGTTCCTGTGGCCGGGTTTCGGCTTTCTCCGTAACATCGGACAACGAACGTGTCAGAGCGTGCCGACATCAAGGGAGCGAAGCATTGTACAATGTCCTGTTGCATCAGGTAGCCCGGCACCCCTGTAGCCGTGTTACTTGGCAGGCTTGTTGTGTCCAAAAGAATGGCAGTTGCCACGGTTGAACTGGGAATGTCAGTGGTCCGTCCCACAGCTGCCTTGACAGCATTGTTTACAGAGGATGCTTCCAGCGCGGCTTGAAGTGCACCGTATAGACCGTTCGTTCCATTGGCCACCAGTCGCCTATTCAAAAAATCAGCCATGGACAGGAATGGGCCCCGGTTCTTGACTTGCTCCACAATCTTTTCAGCAAGTTCGCGCACTTCCGCATCAGTAAGTGCCCGAACGCCTCCCCAAGGAGTATTGACTGAAGTAGTGCCCCCATAAAGAGGATGGAGGAAGCGTGGAATTGGATTGAGTCCGTTCAAGGATACTTCCGTCCCATCCGTTGCGAGCAGCCTGTTATTGGACAAGCTGGAAAGCAGAGCCACCCAAGCATTGACAGATGTGGAGTTTACATTGAATGCTCCTTCGAGCATTAAGCTGGCTGCCGCACGGTCGAAGTCGCGCAGGGCGCTTATTTGAGGATTCACTCCATTTTTGGAGTAGAAGCGGTGACGACTGTTGGGTAGGGGATTGCCCGAAGCCACGTAGCTCGAATCAAAAACCGTATTACGCGGAGGATAGAGCGAGTTGTTTGATTGCTGGAAAAGTGAGGGCACTGTAGAGAAGAAATAGGTATCGAAGAGAGCCTGATTGGCGAGGAAGGAGTCATCGACGCATTGGATGGGGCCGCCTATAGGTATGGCCGTTACATTTGACCCTCCCTCTC
The DNA here is from genome assembly GCA_033875315.1 of Candidatus Methylacidiphilales bacterium. Taxonomy (NCBI): domain Bacteria; kingdom Pseudomonadati; phylum Verrucomicrobiota; class Methylacidiphilae; order Methylacidiphilales; species Methylacidiphilales bacterium. The sequence goes on along the minus strand of JANRJG010000018.1, from coordinate 26,154 downwards.
CTACTGTATTAAAACCTGTATTTATTCCGCTAAGGCTGGTTTCGACGGCCTTGTCTCGCGGCACAAAAGAAGAAGCCCAAGATCCACCGACAGGATACAGAGTGGCGCTACGCAAGACCGAACCCGAACGGTTGGGGTTGTAGGACGGATTGCTATGCATAAACTGCCCCAACGAGATCAACGGTTGCCTGGGCACTTCTTTCAAAACAATTTGCGTTTCTCCTCCCGTTACTGAGTCACCCCAGTAACTACGCACACTGGATGCCGGGCCGGGAGTCGAGTTCAAACTCGCTTTGTCCATCGGAAAGCGGCCCACGGAAACCTGCAAGTCGATGGGGGGATTTCGTATATCCGTTCCGATTGGATTCCAGAGACTGCCCGCAGACGCAAAAACCGGAGCCGGTCGGGCTACAATCGTCCCACTACCGTCAAGGTCTTGCGCGCTGTTTGTTCCCTTCATCCAAACTGTGTAAGTCATGAATTTAATGGGCTGGGTCAGGGAGGATATGGGGCCCAAGTTGAGTGGAGAAGCCAAGGGGGTGACTGTAATGTCATTGAGATACATCTGGGTGAGATACTGGCTGCCAGTCGAGCCGCCTTGGGGCCAAAGATTCCAAGCACCCGTAGCAGGGTTAGGCGAGGAATTGGGCAGCCTGTAGTGTGCATTGAATCTTCCATCGTTCGTGCGTATGCGAGGAAAGACCCTTCGTAGAAGAACAGAATCTGCCCCGCTAGCAGTGCCGTGAAAAACAGTGCCGTTCGTTGTGTTTGCTCCTGCACTCCACATCGTCAGTGGTATCCTCTTCAGATCAATGGCATGATAAAAATCCGGGCTAAAAAAGTTTTGCAGGGTCCCGAAATTGTCGCTGCCTATTGCCGGGTCGACTACTCGGTTGAGGCCAAAAATTTTGATCTCACCCGGTTCCATGGTGATGGCAGCGTTTGCGGCAGTAGCAAATCCATTGCTCGTTACACCTGCACCCAAATCACCTTGAGCGCCGTTTGCGCTCAGAGAAAAATTTTGCAGCGGATTGATATTGAATTGGTTGGCTGGGGTATTGCTTCCCAGGGCGAACTGAAGCGTGTCGAAGCCGGCGTTCAAATTGTACCATCCGCTCCACTGGTATTGGAAATCGGATTGGTGGGTTAATCGGACGTTGTAGGGATTGTAGAGAACCAGGCCTGGCATCATCAGCAGTTTGATTTTCCAGCGGCTATCAATGGCATCCTGATAGCTTTGGATGCCTATGTGCATCTGCCAGCCGATGACACGTGCGCTAATGTTGTCCCTGATGAGCCGGTTGGCGTTGCTTGTTCCCTCAAAATTCCCGTCAATGTTGTAGTTGCGGACCTGCAGGATAGGTGATGCGGAAGGACTGCCAACACCGCTTGGACTGGTGCCACTGGCGGTCAATCCAGATGGCGTTGTTGCGCTGGATTTGTAAAGATTGTAGTAATTATAGAGTGACATCCACCTCATACCATCAATTGCATGCCCATTGGCGTAACCGTTGAAGTAACTCCCGCTGATGGGTGTAACAGCGTAAACCTTGCCGCTGTTCGGAGTACTGGTAAAATTGTTCAAGTTATTGGAAAACGCCAACAAACGGCTCATATTTCCGGAAGAGAAGGCTCCTTGTCCGTCTTCGAATGCGGCCGTTAGGTCTTTTTTTAATCCGCCATTGCGAACATCAGCCAAAACGCCTGCGCTATACAGGGTCATGTCTGGCTCAAATTCAGGCGCATCGAAAACAGTTGCGCCGCTCGAAGTCAGCCAACGGATCGCCGGCAAAGTCACCACTCGCACAAGTGTAGCATTGCCGCGAAAATCGATATTGAATGGTGAGGGTAAAAACTTGTGAACTGCTTGTGCAGAAGGAGCAAAGAACTGAAGTTGACTCTCAACCAGGCGGCTGGAAGTAGGCGCATCTAGATTGGGATTATACAAATTAGCGCGGGCCTTGATGCCCTCATCGCTGACCCAATAGGCATAGCCGCCGGTTGCGTTGGTGGTACTGGCGGAGGCATTCCCCAGAACGGGTACGAGCGGCACGGACACGGTGGCACTGGAGGAGCCGTATCGCCTGGCCATGACCACCGCTGTGCGGGTGGTGCTGTTGCCGGTGGTGGAGCCGGTCCAGGTCAGCGGGCTGATCGGGGTCGAGGGAGCGGGGTTGGAAACCAGCCAGGCGGCTTTGCCTGCTTTGTCCGCCGCGGTCGGGGTCAGGCTGCCCAGGCTGGTGGTGCGTTGTGGGGTGGCCCCCACGTCCAACGAGGCGTTGCCGGTCTTCCACACCCCGGACCAGTAGGGTTGGTTGACGCCTTCGATGGTGCTGCTGGAGGGGGTGCTGTCGAGGATGTCTGCCCGGGCGGTGATGCGCTGGTCGGGGCCGGCTTCTTTTTGCAATTGGTTGAGCGCCACGTCCAGGGCGAATAGCGCATTCTGGCGGGCCGATTCGGTTTTGGCCGATTGCGCCGCCGCGCGGCGTTCAATTTGCGAAATCAGCAGGGTCGAAACCACCAAGACCGTGACCAGTGCCAACAACAACAGCACCGAGACCAAAACGAACCCCGATGAACGCTCACGACCCAAGGCAGATATCCATACCTTAGATTTACAAAGTAAATGTTTTAGCGTCACCACAGATTAATGTAATGGTGATTTAAGGCGAAAACAAGACGTTTTTGTCTAAGATTTGCGTTGGAATACAAACAATGCCAAAAAATTGCATGAGACCAAAAACGGAGAAGACTGCTCCTTATCTAGAGCAAAAGCGTAATGATTTTCCTTGGAAACGGGGAGTGGACAAATAGGCTTGATGCAAACAAATGAAAAGCAACCTGCGTAGTGCCATTGAACGAGGTGCGACAATTTCAGGTTTTACCTTGGTTGAACTTTTGGTGGTGATTGTGGTCATCGGCCTACTGGCCGGATTGGCCCTTCCTGCCCTGCAGAAGTCTCTCCGGGCGGCGGCCAATACCAATGATTTGAATAATTTGAAGCAAATCGGGCAGGCCCTCGCCAATTTTGAGGCAGATAAAGGAAGACTACCGAACAACCGCTATTCTTCCAAAAATGGTGAGATGCTAGACGATCCGTCTCCAACTAAAGGGCACGCGGACGCCAACTTTATGGAAGACGTGGACCGCATGATGCCGCCCGACGGCAAATTCAACACTTCATCGCAATACAACTGGCAACGACGTTCGGTCTGGTATTCGAAGACTTTTGCCAAAATGCCCGCAGGTAAGAGTTATAACTCCAATACTCAGTATTACTGGGGAACTGCTTGGGGAATGAACCAATTTTTGTGGGCAAACAATGTGCCTGGGGCAAGTCCGTTTTACGGCAGCATATCCAAGTCTCCCAATCGCAGTAAGCTAGTGCTCGTTGGTGAAAAAAACCGAAATGGTGGACATGATTTTATCCCGAGAGAATCTGCTGTCTTTAAGGATAATATAGAGACAAGCAATCGGGTTTCGCGCGATGGCAAGGCTTATTATCTCTTTGCAGATTTTCACGTTGAGTCGATAGCTGGTGATCAATCCATTCCGGCCCATCCGGAATATGATAGTTACGACTCTGCCAACCGTCTCTACTACCGATGGTAACCCCGGGCGTTCCTGTTTCCTCCGTCGCCCGCGCTTATCCCTGGATTCCCGACCGGGGCGATGGCACCTACCTCAACCCCCTGATCCACGCCGACTACTCTGACCCGGACGTCATCCGCGTGGGTGACGACTTCTGGATGACGTCGTCGAGTTTCACCTGCACACCCGGCCTGCCCATCCTGCACTCCAAGGACCTGGTCAACTGGCGCCTGGTAAACCATGCCCTGCGACAGGTGCCGCATCCCAGTTATGAGAAGGTCAGGCCCGGCTGCGGGGTCTGGGCTCCTGCCATCCGCCATCACGCGGGCAAATTCTGGATCTTTTTCCCCATGCCCGATGAGGGCATCTACGTCACCAGCGCCGACCATCCCGGGGGAGAATGGAGCGAACCCTGGTGCCTGCAGGAAGCCAAGGGCTGGATCGATCCTTGTCCATTCTGGGACGACGATGGCCAAGCCTACCTGCTCCACGCCTACGCCAATTCCCGGGCGGGAAAAAAAGAACGCATCCACATCCGTCCGATGTCGCCCGACTGCACCCGGCTGCTGGGCGAGGGCCGCGAAGTCATCCACACCCCGCACCACCCCTATCTCGAGGGACCGAAGATGCACAAGATGGGCGGCAGGTATCTCCTCATGGCACCCGGTGGCGGGGTCCAGAATGGCTGGCAGGTGGCCTTTCGTTCCTCTTCGATCTGGGGCCCCTACGAGGAGAAAATCGTCCTGGAAACCGGCGTCACGGCAGTCAACGGCCCGCACCAAGGGGCCCTGGTGGATCTGCCCAACGGCGAGTGGTGGTTCCTTCATTTCCAGGACTGCGGGCCTTTTGGCCGCATCGTCCACCTCCAACCTGTCTCTTGGGAGGACGGATGGCCGAAGATCGGCCTCGACCACGATGGCAATGGCATCGGTGAGCCGGTGGCCGTCCATCGGAAGCCGGACCTGCCCCCGGGGCCGGTCGTCATCCCGGCCTCGTCGGATGACTTTTCTTCGAAGAAGTTAGGGTTGCAGTGGCAATGGCAGGCCAACCACCGGCCGGAATGGGTTTCGCCCGCGGCCCGGCCGGGTTGGCTGCGCCTTTTCGCCCAAGAAGATGACGGCGACGACATTGGTCGCTGTCCCCATTTTCTCGGGCAGAAATTCCCGGCCCGTTCGTTCGCGGTAGAAACCGTGCTCGATCTTTCCGGCCTGACCGGGGATGGGGTGGCCGGCCTGGCGGTGGTCGGGGGCGGGGGATCGGCCTTCATCGGCCTGGAACAGAAGGCGGGGGCGCGTGTCTTCCGCATGACCGCCGACACCCGGCCGCTCCGCACGGTGGATTGGGGGGAGCCCGTGGTCAGTCTGAGGATGGAAGTCTTCCCGCACGCGCTTTGCCGGTTCAGTTATGCCGCCGGGGCCGGAGCGTGGAATCCGGTGCTGGAGACCTACGTCACCCGCGAGGGCGGATGGATGGGGGCGAGGGTGGGCTTGTTTTGTTCCCGCCGGAAGGACAGCGCCCCCGGAGGCTATGCCGATTTCGGGCCGTTCCGTTTTTCCTGAGCCTAAGACGGAAGAAGGCAGTCCACCACGAAGTGCGCCAAGGTCGCGAAGTAATTAGGGCTTGTAGTAGGTCTATGCTCGAATCACCGATCCATGTGTCTCAATGCATCGGCAAAGCAATTAAATTGCTTTATAAATCTCTCCTTGCCCGGAGTTTTACTTTGCGATCTTCGTGTCCTTAGCGGTGAACTGAATTTTTCGGCTTAGGAATCAAAACGGCTTGCCGTCGCGGATTTCCACTTCGTAGCGTTCCTCGAACACATGGCCGGCGGCGATCTCCAGCGGGCCGCCATTGGTCGGTCCCATCGTCATCCAGGCAAAAGGGGCGTCGCGCAGGCAGAGTCGGTGGTCCTGATGTTGGCGCAAGGTGACCGAGGCGAAGGTCAGCTCCTCCGGGCCGTCCATGGCGCCGTAGTAAGTGGCCTCCCGGACCCGGGTGCCGAAGGCATCGGCGGCGGGCATTGGCACCCCGTCGGCGGCGAAGCCGAAGTTCCCCGTGCCACACCATTCGCGGGGCAGGCGGATGACCAGGCCATGGTAATTGATCAGGACGCCGTCCTTGTTGGGGCGGCTCCATTCGCTTTGGATCAGGCTCAGGTCGGAGACCGCGGTCAGGCTGGAGTGCCAGGCCAGCAGAAGGCCGCCGGAGGGAGCGGTGGAAATATTTTGGCGGCGGATTTCCCGGAAGACCGGCTCGTGTCCGGCCCCGCCGCGCCATTCCAGATGTTCGGTCCAGGAAACCGCCGGGCCGGCGGATACCACATCCTCGAAGCGCAGATGGATCTGGCGGCCGACTTCCTCACCGGGTCGGAGATTCGCCTCCTCCATGAAATTGTAGCGGCTGGTGCGCAGCACATACATCAGGCCCTTGTGGTGGAGGTGGTCGTGCGGCCGGGCCAGGGTGACGATGTGGCCCGCGGGCGAACGCAACGGGTGCCAATGCGGCTTGAAGGGGTCGCCGGTGTGGTAAAGGCCGACGGGCTGGCCGTCGCGGGTGACTTCCAAGTGATTGGCAGCGGCGTGGAGTTGGTAATTCATGGTGCTTGCTTGGTTATGCATAGGTTACGCATGGGGTAACAGCGGAAAGGTACCGACACTCTCCGGTTTGGACTGGTCTTCCCGATCCAGCCAGGCAAAGCTCCAAGCGGGATGGCTGATTGTGATCTCCCGCAGGGCATCTTCTGTGAGCAACATGGCCGCTGTGGAAAGGGCGTCGGCTTCTGCGGCCGAACCGGCGTGGGCCCAAGTGCGATGGTGCCGGTGGGCCGGTTGACCGGTGCGGGGATCAAGGATATGGGGGCCCTGCACGGCTCCACCCGAGGCTCCGAGGGCGGCATCGTTCAAGAGAATGCCCGAATCATGGCTCAGGCCAATCTCCCACCCCGCCCGCCCGGGTGGGGTTTCGAGGGCGAGAAGGCTGCTGCCTCCCGCCACCAGCAGGGCGTGGTCCATTTCCCATTCCCGTAGGATCGCCGCCCCGAGATCAAGGGCATGGCCCTTGCCAATGGCACCTAGATCAAGATGAACCGGGGGACCCTCGAGGGTGGCGGTGAGGGTGGCTCCGTCCAGTATGATACGACCACGCTGCTCCGGCAGGGGTTGGTCCGGTTCGGGTGCACCCAGTGCGGGATCGAAAGCCCCGTGGGTGGCCTGGCTGAGATCCAGAGCCAAACGCAGGCAGGCAAAGGTTTCCAAGGACAAACGCAAACTTTGCCCGGAGGACAGTCGCCCAATCTGGCAAATCTCGCTGTCTTCTCGGTAGCGGCTCAACAGGGATTCACAGCGGTCGACCAACCGGAAAACTTCGCGGGCGGCCGCGGCGGCGTAGGCGGGGTCGTCTGTGGCCAGGCGCACTTCGAACCAAGTGGCCATGGCCTCGTGGCGATGGACCACGGTGGGGACAAGGGGGGCGTCCTTCATGGAAGCGGGGGAGAGGTTGATGAAGGGGAGCGTCCGAGGAAGAGGGTCAGGCCGGGGCGGATCTCGTAAGGGGTCAGCGGAGGCACGAGGTCGAGGGCGCCCAGAAATTCCGGCGCCGCCAGGACCAGGCCGGGCAGGAGGGTTGTGGGCGGGGTGTTCCAAAATCCGGTATTTGGATGGTGGCGCAAAGTCCAGGGCAGGGGCCAGTAGTCGGGGGCGATGACTTGGATGATGAATTCACCGGGCTTGGTTTGGCCGTTGGGTGCTGTGGGTTTGTGGGCCAGGACAGCCAGGTCCCGTTGCAGGCGTTCCAAGTCGGGGCTGCTGGGGGAGTAGGCCAGTGGGTTGCGTGGATCGGCGTCGAAACGAAGGCAGCGGCTGGAGGTTTCCAGTCCCATGAGCACGAGGGCCAGGGCGGCGGCAGTCCAAGCGACGCGGGGGTGGCGGTGGAGTAGGAGCGACCAGCCGAGTGCGGCCACGGGCAAGGCTGGCAACCAAAAGGCCAGTTGCAGCCAGGGTGTCTTGTAGGGAAGGGTGGAAAAGAACAACAGGAGGAGAAGGGCGAAGAGGGTCAGTGCCCGGGGCAGGGGATCATGGCGGAGGCACGGGAAGGCGGTGATCAGGCCGGCGACCATGATCCAACTGCTCCATGGGAAGCCGATGGGGGAGGGCAGGAACATCCACGAAAGGTAGGTCGACCAAGGGTGGGCGTGATCGGTGCCGGTGGCACGGCCCCATTGGTGGGTCACGGCATCCAGCAGGGCAAAGGCCTGGTCCGGCTGACGGCCAAAATCACTGTATAAAAGCAAGGTGGTGAGGAAAGCCAGCACAAGCGCGGCGGCCGCCCCGCGGAACCAGGTCGTCGGTGGAAGGCGGGTGCCCGGGAGCAGGGCCAGACCACCCAGGATGAGGATGGGGGCGGCGGTTTCCTTGGTGGCCAGCATCAGGCCGGTGATCCATCCGGCGAGCGCGGCCGTGAAGACCGAACCGGTTTGTCGCCAGCGCCAAACCATAGAGATCCAACACAGGAGCAGAAGCACCAAGAGGGTTTCGTGGATGAAGATTCCGCTGTAATAAACAAAGGGGGCGGCCAGGGCCAGGAGGGCGGCGGTTGCCAGGGCGGCGGGGGTTCCGAGCCAGGGCCTGAACAAGGCCGCCGCCGCCACCAAAGCGGTCCCGGCGAGGACGGGAACAATCCGCAGCATCCAGGCCTGCATGTCGTCGGTGCGGGTGATTCCGGCAATGCGCAGGAGCGGGGCGGTGACGTAAAAGAGCAGGGGGCCGTGGTGGTCGTTGGCGCGGTAGTGGAACACCCCCTCGCGGTTGAGGTCTTCCAGGAGCTGTGCGTTGACCGCTTCGTCGGTGTGGAACGGACGGTTTTCGATCCGGAGGAGGCGCAGGGAAAACGCAGAGAGGACCAGGGCCAGGAACAGAAATACGAAACCGGACAGCCCTACCCGCCATGCCGGACGGCTGGCAGAATGGGGCGGAGTGGGGTTTAGAGTATTATCCATTCAATTGGCAGCCATTCCCACTCGTTTCTCTTACTCGATCTTGTGCCCTTTCTCTCCATCCCCGAGAGAAAGAGTACGACAACGATGAGCAGATCAAACGCAGAACGCCCTAATTGGCCGGGGTGCCCCACACTTCCACCTCGATGTAATGGTTCATCGCGTTGGCGGTGTTTCCCTGGCTGTAAAGCCGGACGTAGCGACCCTTCACTCCTTTGGCATCGATGAGGCGGCCTTCATAGGTTTCGACATAGGTGGGATCTTTGCCCGCACCCTTGCCGGTGACATTCTTGATGTCGTTATTGAAAACGGTGGTCACGCCGGAAATGAAGTCAGGGTCATTGGACACTTGGACCACGACACCGTAATAAACGCGGGCCTGGGCGTGGAAGTGCCACACAAGGAGGGCGTTGATCTCGGCCGGGCTGCCGAGATCGATCTGAACCCATTGGGTGCCCTTGGCCAGTTCGACGTAGCTGCCTTCGGCTCCGTCCTTGTCGCCGTCGGTCACCAGTTCGGGATCGCCGAGGAGCGGTTGGGGGTCGCTGCTGGTGACGGGTTTTTTGAGGGCGAGGTTTTTGGCGGTGGCCGGGACGAGGAAATCGGGGCGTTTGCCGCTGCGGGGGGCTTCAAGGTTCTCCACCTTCATGGGCACCGGAGTTCCGATGATGAGGGGCTTGGGCAATTCGGTGACCAGCGGGACCTTGTCGGCGGCGGGCAGCCGGGTGGGGCCAAGGGAGAGCGCGAGGATGGCGAGGAGGAGGGTGGGAATCGATGGGATGGATGGGATGGGGGTGGTTTTCATATCAAACGGAGGGTTCTTGGATTTGGACCAACTGGCGGGTTTCCACCGCCTCGATGGCTTTGAAAATGGGGTATTCACTGCGGAAGGCCTCGTCGGAGGGGCAATTGAGAGTGGCCTTGCCGCGGATGCTTTGGAAGAAGTTTTCCAGGTGGTATTGGTGGATGGCCTTGTTGGTGACCACGGGAAGCTTGTAGGTGGCGAGTGCGGCGGTTTCGCGGGCGTCCACTTTGGCGTCGGGGTCGGGGGCCGGGGCGGCGTTGACGCGGAGATAGTTCTTGCGCACCCATTCCTCCCACGAAGGGGCGGATGCTTCACGGTAGATCACCGTGAGGTTGGGGTTTTCCGAGATTTTGAGTGTGCCCTCGGTGCCCATGAATTGTTCGAAGTAGCCGCCACCGGAACTGGTGGTGGTCTGTACCTGGTAGAACGCACGGGCCGTGCCCTCGGGCAGCGGGTATTCGTAAATGACCATGGCATTGTCGAACCACTCGTGGTTTTTGTAGTAGTCACTGCCGCCACTGGCGATGACGGTGCTGGGCAGGCGGTCAAAGAACCAACTGAGGATGTCAATTTGGTGGGCCCCGAGGTCGGAGAGCGGACCGCCGCCAAACTTTTTGAACCAACGCCAGTTGCGGAAGGTGTGCATGTCGGGAAAGCCGTAGTGCTTGAGCACGTCGTCGGGAATGGCGGCTTTTTTCGGCCAGCCGAGGTCCTCGGAGACGGCGCGGTTCCATTGGGCGTGGGCGGCAGTCAAGCGGCCGGTGATGCGGGCTTCCAAGAGAAGGCGGTTGCGGGCCACGAGGTATCGTGGGTTGCTCCGCCGCTGGTGGCCGATCTGGAGCAATCGCCCGGTGGTCTTCATCGCCTGGACCATACTGCGGGCCCCCTCGACGGTGTTGGACATCATCTTTTCGCAGTAAACATGCAACCCCGCTTGAAGACAGGCGATGGTGTGGGGGGCATGGAAAACATCGGGGGTAGCGACGATGGCGGCGTCCAGGTCTTTTTCTTTGGCCAGCAATTCTTCCAGGTCGCGGTATCCGTTGGTTTCGGTGCCGTTGGATTTGAAGAAGCGCCGCCCGTATTCACGGGCATAGTCCCAGATGTCGCAGAGGGCAACGACCTGGATGCCCGGGACTTTGACGATGGCCTCGGCCAGGACGCGGCCCTGGGCGCCGAAGCCGACCAGGGCGAGGCGGAGGGGCTTGGCGCCATCCGGGGGGGTGATGGAGAAGAGGGACGGGGTGGTGGCCAGGGTGAGGGCGGCTCCGGTGGAATAGCCGAGGAAGTCGCGGCGGGTGAGAGGGGAGGAAGCGTGGGAGCCGGGTTGGGCGGAGTTCATGAGCGGGTCAAGGTGAAACGGTTGTGCTCGACCCAGGAGAGGGAGAGGGCGACGAGCGCGATGTGGATGGCCAGCCAGGAAACGCCCTGGTCTTGTCCGATGAGCATCAGCCCGAAGGTGAGCATGGTGTAGAGAAGGGCCATGCCGACGAGGCTGAGGCGGGTGCAGATGCCGGCCAGGAGCAGAAGGCCGAGGAGGATGAGGATCGGACCCAGGGCGGCGTAGAAAGGCCCGGTGAAGATGCCGGGGAGGAGGGGTTCACCGGCGAATTTCGTTTGGAGTGATTCCGGCACCGCATGGTAATGGGAGAGTCCGTAGACCTTTTTTTCGATTTCTACCACCGCCCCGCTGGGGTCGGGCTGGCCCTGGGCGTCGAGCAGGGGTTCCTGGATGTTGACTTTGGCGGCGAATTTTTCCAAACCGGTGACCAGGGCGCGCAGTCCGAGCCAGAGACGGAGACTGAGGAAGGCGAGGGTTTGGCCGGAGCAGCCGAGAAAGCGGACGGGTTCGGATGTCGGTGTCTGGGATGGGTTGGGATTCATAGTGGATGGATTTATTGTGAGGTTTGCGGAGCCGCCGCAGGTGCGGGAGGTTCGATTTCCTTCAGGAGTGTGACCGCCGTGCGTACCCGGGGCATATCGCGCAAGGCGGCGAGGATGGCGTCCTTTTCTTCCTGGCGTTGGGCCAGGCTCCAGGCCTTGCGGTAGGCCGGGACCTTATCGGCGGGTACTTCTCGGCTGCCGATGGCATCAAGGGCGCCGCGCAGGGCGAGGATTTTTTCATCCTCGGCGGTGGATGATTCCGCGGCTTGCAGGAGCAGGTCCTGGGCACCCTGGCTGCGCGAGGCCGAAAGGGCGCGCAGGACATCCTTGCGCTGGTTGGCGTCATTGGATGCCAGGAGGTTTTGCAACCGGGCTGTGGCTTCCGGGGTGGCGACCAGGGTGAGGGCGCCGATGAAATCCGGGCGTGCTGGATGGGCCGGGTCGGACAACGCGGTTTCCAGGAGTTGGACTGCTTCGGTCGGGGAAGGGTGGGTGGCGGCAGTGGTGTTGAGCGCTTTGCGCCATTCGCGGCGCTCTGCTGATTTGCGGGCCTTGTCGGAGATTTTTAGAAAGAGCGGGAGATCGCCGGGACGGGCCAGGGTGGCCAGGGCCTGGAAGGCTGCGGCGCGTGCGCCGTCGTCCGGGGATTCGCAGGCCTTCAGCAGGAGGGGAAAGGCCTCCCGGTCCTGTCGGTCGCCGAGAATGGAGCAGAGCAGTGTTAGAATTGACGGTGTGCTTGTTTGCAGGGATTGCTCCAGACTGGTGCGGAGCAGCGGGATGATGGATGGAGACCGGGCCATACGCAGGGCGCGTCGGGCGGATGTTGCGTCGCCCGCCGGGTTGTTCAATGCGGCGAGCAGCATCGCGTCATCCTGGGGATCGCCGATCAGGGCCAGTCCCTGGAGGCTGGCCGAAGCGAGCGCCGGATCGGGGAGGGAGGTGCCGAGGAGGAGGAGGGGACGGAAGGCGGATTCATGGAGATCGCGGGCGGCATTGAGAAGGGCGGATTGGGCGGCGGGAATGGCGTTGGGAAGCGCACCGGCCAAGGCTTGGAGGGCTTGGGGGGTGCGGGTGGTCAGGACGTCTTGGGCCAAGGCCATGGCCAGACGGGGCGGGGTTTGGCCGCCGAGCAAGGGAATCAGTTCGGGCAGGGCTTTGTCACCCTCTGTGGCCAAAAGCAGTTTGGCGGCCAGCAACCGCGCAGAGGTATCGGCATCGGACGCGAGGTGTTTCCGGGCCAGGGCGGCGGCTGTTGCGGCGAACGTGTCCCGGGCGGGTTGAGGGCTCTGCTGCCAGGTGAGGAGGGCGGCTTCGAGGGTGGCTTGGGGGGAGAGGGATTTCGCGTTGGAGACCAGTGCTTGATACGACTGGGGGGAGGCGATGGCGGTGAGGCTTTCCACGGCGGCCAATGCAGTGGACGTTTCCGCGGACTGTGCCGCTTGGGAAAGGGTTCGAATGGCCTCCGGAGTCGGGCGGGTGCGGAGGGCCTGGAGGGCGGGCAGGCGCACGACCTCGGATTCATGGCCAGCAAGGCGGATCAGGGCCTCGGTGGCTGTGGGGTCGGTGATCCAAGATAGCAACCGGATAGCCTCATCGCAGACGACGGAATCCGGGGCCATTTTTTCCAAGGCGGGCACGGAGGCCGGGCCGGCCATGAGCTGGAGCATGCGCAGGGCGGATTGGCGGGACCAGGAGTTGAGGGATGGGTCGCTGGCGACGGCGAGCAGTTTGGCTTCATCGGCGGCACGGTCCGCGGGTTTTTTCTGCCGGATGAGTTGGTGCAACTGGACGAGGGGTTCGGCGGGTTGGTCGAACTGGTAGGCCCTGAGTGCTTGGTAAAGCGCGTCCTCCCCGATGGAGGTGTCGGCGGGAGTTTCGGTGGAGGCCGGGGCAGGTGCAGATGCAGCTGCAGTGGTGGTTTTTTTTCCGTCTACCATTTCTTGCAGCGTGGTTTTGTCGGCCGGGGCCGGGGCGGGGAGTGGCGGGGATGGGATTTTGGCCGAGGGCACGGCGTCCGCGGCCAGATCCCCGAGGGCGAACTGGATGCCGTCGAGGATATGGCGGACAATTTGCGGGACCCAGTAGATGTCCTCGCGGTGTCCGAGGGAGGTGTAGAAGACGCGGCCCGGGCCCTCATTCTTGATCCAACTGATGGGAAAGTCGTTGTCGCTGCGCTTGATTTTTTCCGGGGGCCGGGCGTTTTCCGGTTTGTCCATGTCGAGACTGGCAACCACCCGGAGCTTCTCCCGGCTGTAGGGATCGCGCATTTGATAGATTTCTTCCTTGAGCCAAAAGCCTTTTCCGTCGAAGGCGCGGTTGATGACGTGTGAGGGATCATCGAGTTTGATGGCGACAAGGTCGCCGGAGCCCCAGGGGTGGCCATGGAAGAGACCGCCGATGAGGGCCTGGCCTTCCGGCCAGTTGGGGAAGTTGTCGGTTGCGGCATGGAGACCGGCGACGCCCCTGCCGGAGGCGACGAAGTCGAGCAGGGCTTTGCGGTGGGCGGGATTCTCGAATTTGAGGCCCGTGCTGTTCAGGAAGAGGATAGCGTCGAATGAGTTGAGCGATTCCGGAGTGAAGGCATCCATTTCTTTGCTCACCACGGCGGTGTAGGCGCCGGTCGCCGAGCCGAGGCGGGTGAGCATGGCCTCGCCGATTGGGATGGACGAATGGACGAAGCCCTCGGTGCGGGAAAAAACGAGGAGGCGACGGGGTTTCAGGGGTTTGGCGGTGGGAGCGGAGGGCAGGGCCTTATCCACCCGGGCCAGTTGTTCGGGGGTGGGGGGTGGGGGTGGAGGTTTGGGCGTGGGTGCTGAAGGTGTGGGCGATTGCCCGCTGGCGGGAGACAGGGCAAGCCCTAGCGCCCAGCAGGTGACCAGGATAAAGTGGGGAAAGCGGTCGGAGGACATGGGCGGCCTAGTCGGGGATGGGCAGGATCCAGATGTTGCGGAAGCGGACGATTTCCTTGTGATCCTGGATGGAAATCGGGAGGGCGTCGGGGTGGGGTTGGTAAGGCTTGCGGCCGGGTGGATTGGTAGGGCCGGTGAGTTCAACCCGGTCTTGAACGCGATGGCCGTTGAAATCAACGGTCAGGGTGGCGGGACGGATAAGGAGCCCTGTTGCGTCGAAGACCGGTCGGTGGAATTCGATGTCATAGAACTGCCATTGCCCGGGGGGACGGATGGGGTTGACGGTGGGGGGGTATTGGCCGTATACCGCACCCGCGATGCCATCGGCGTAGGTCGGATTGTCGAAGGTGTCGAGTATCTGGACCTCGTATTTTCCCATGAAGAAGATCCCGCTGTTGCCACGGTTCTGGCCGGTTTTCAGCGGCGGGGTGGAGGGCGTGCTCCACTCGAGGTGCAGGCGGCAGGAGCCGTAGCCTTTGATCGAGGTGAGGGAACCCGAGCCGGGAACGCATTCGAGGATGCCGTTCCCGATTTTCCACTTGGTGGGGTTCCAGGAAGAAAGGGAGTCACCGGAGAAGAGCACTTCCGCACCGGGGGGCGGCGTGCTGCGTGCCACCAAGGTGGATTCGGGGAGGGGCTCCACCACGGCTGGAAGGGGGCGGGTGGGGTCGTTGAATTTCCACGCCGTCACTGCTTCGGGGGGATTCCATGCCAGGAGGGGGAGCGCGGGGGCCCAGGTCAGCACGAGGATGAAGACGCGGCCCAGTTTATTGGCCAGGGCCGGTTTGAAACGGGAATCAGGCGGGAAGGACATAAGGGGCTCGGTAGGTGCGCGTGAGGATGCGGGCGGCATCGGAGGCCTCTGGGAGGGATTCCTGCAGGGATTCCGTTGCGGGGTCCCAGAGAAGCTCGCTGCGGTTGCTGCGCAGGGCGGCATTGGCGAGGTGGGCGACGGTGGCGATGTTATGGGCCTCGTCCAAGGGGGCGTTGTTTTTGCACCCGGTGCGGATGGCATCGAGGAAGGAAGCCATGTGCGACTTCGGTTCGGGGGCTATGGAGAGGTGGCTGGGGATGACGGCGCGTCGGAGGACCTCGGAACTGTAATTCATCTGGCCGCGGGTGACGGTGAGCCAACCGGCATCGCCTTCGAAACGGATGCCTCCGGGAAACTTCGAGGAGACGTGAAGGACGGTGTTATCGGCGTAGTGGGCTTGGAAAGAATAACTGGTTGGGACATCGTAGAGCGGATTCTGGCGGACGAACTCGGCGCTGGCTTCACGAATGGCCACGGGTTGGGTTCCGGCGACGTTCATGGCCAGGGCCGCGATGTCGTAGTGGTGTTCGATCCAGTCAGCGAGTTGTCCGCCGCCGAAGTTGAGGTTCCAGCGCCATTTATAATGGCAGCGTTCGGGGTGGTAACCCAGAAACGGGGCCGGCCCGACCCAGATATCGTAGTCGAAGCCCTCGGGGATCGGTTGGGGTCCGAAAGGTATCGGGGGTTTGCCGTCACTGAATCCGGGCAGGCCAACCTCGATTTTTTGGATACGGCCGAGGAAACCGTTCCGGACCAAATCGATGGCGCGGATGAATTCGCTGCTGGAACGCTGCTGGCAACCGACCTGGCAGACGATGCCCGCCCTTTCGACGGCCTTGATCATCGGGCGGCCTTCGGCGATGTGATGGGTGACGGGCTTTTCGAGATAAATGTGTTTGCCCGCCCGGGCGGCCCAGAGGGTGGCGAGGGCATGCCAATGGTCTGGGGTGGCGATGAGGACCGCATCCAGATCGGGATGCTGGATGGCTTCCATGGGGTGGTTGTAGTCGGCGCAGCCCTTTTCGCCGGCCGCCACCTGATAGGTTTCATCGACCGAGGTTTTGACCTTGAGGCGGCGCTGCCGGTCGGGATCGCAGATGGCAACCACCTGCAGGCCTGGTTGGGACATGGCATTGCGCATGTCACTGGGGCCCTGGTTGCCAGCTCCGACGAGTGCGAGCGTGATGCGGTTGGAAGGTGCGGTCCCGCCGCCCATGCCCAGAGTTTGAGCCTTCACGAGGGAAGGGAAGCCGACCCCTAGGGAAGAAGCGGCCAAAAGCTGGAGAAAGGAACGACGTTGCATGCAGCCCACCTTAGAATTTATGAAATATAAACCAATTCATTGAAAAAATCTTGGAAATAAGCGACCGCTTTTATGAAAAAAACGTCAACGCGAGGGGGGTGGCAAGGACTGACGGGGTTGGGAAAAATCATGGGCGAGGCGGTACCGGCGTGGGCTCAGGCCGAAGTGCCGGGTGAAAAGGGCGGTCATGTGGCTTTGGTCGTAGAAACCACAGGATGAGGCGATTTCTGCCAGACTGAGGGCCGAGCGGATCAAGCGCTGGCGGGCAGCCTGGAGGCGGACGAGATTGACGTAGCGGATGGGCGAGGTTTGGAACATTTTTTGAAAATGACGCTCAAAGGAACGCACCGATAAGCCGGCCAGCCGGGCGAGTTCCGGGACCTTGACCGGTTGGCCATAGGTGCGGCCGATATGGCTCAGAACGGGCAACATGCTATCGCCATATAGCGAAGTGTCGGGTTCGCTCTGCATTCGTGACATGAGTCCGGCCACCCCAACGACCATGCCCTTGCGGTCGCGCAAGGGGACCTTGTTGACCAGCCACCAATGAAAGGTGAGGTCGCGGTCGGGCACCGGTTCCGGATGGCGGCGAAGCGCCATTCCCGAGGCCATGACCCGGCGGTCGTCAGCGACGTACTGGCGGGCGGTCTCCTTGGGGAAAAAATCATAATCGGTCCGCCCGATGACCTGCTCGCGGCCGGTGCAGCCGAGCATGGCGACAAACCCGTCGTCCATGAGCACAAAGCGGCCCCTCGAGTCTTTGGCAAAGTAATTGGAATCGGGCAGGAGTCCGACCAATTCTTCAATATGACGGCAGGGCTCCAGACTGAGGAGGAACCGGGTGCTATCGAAGGGCGGGGCGACTCGGAGGCCCCGGCGGGGGAAAGCAGGAGTGGACGTTGTGCGGGGTTGCTTCGTGAGTGGCATGGATGGCAAAGGCCTCTTAAATAGGATAATTACGGCAGAATTTGGAATTTCACAATCTGCAAATCGATGAGAAAAGCCTTCCGATGCCAAGGCAGGCCGGATGAAATCGCCTTCCACAAACCATGATTGCCATGTTTGGCGCAAATGGATAATGATGGAGAAATCGCAAACAAAATTATGATTCACTCCGACCTGTTCCGAACTGAAGACGGGAAAAATCGTCTTGTCACCTTTATCCTGGTTTCCTCCCTGTTCCTGCTTTGGGGTTTTCTGAACGGGATGATCGATGTGATGGACAAGCACTTCCAGGAAGAACTGGGGCTGAATCTTTCGCAATCCGCCTGGGTTCAATTTGCGCATTATCTGGGTTATTTCCTGATGGCCCTGCCTGCGGGATGGCTGGCTTCCAAGCTAGGTTACAAAGGAGGCATCATCACCGGTCTGGTCATGGTGGCCGCGGGGGGCTTTTGGTTCATCGCTGCCACCCATCTGGCCACCTTCTGGTCATTCCTCCTTGGTGTCTGTTTCATCGCCTCCGGTCTGACCTTCCTGGAAACTGTGGCCAACCCCTACACCACGGTGCTGGGACCCAAGCAATTCGCCGCCACCCGGATCAACCTGGCCCAGTCCTGCAACGGCATTGGTTGGATCTTTGGTCCCATCGCCGGAGCCATGTTTTTCTACTCAACCGACGCCCAGGGGCACAGCACCGGAGCCCAGACCCTGTGGATTCCCTACGCGGCAGTCGGAGTCATTGTGCTGGTTCTGGCCCTGATTTTTTGGAGAGTTGAACTGCCGGACATCAAGACAACCGACGATTACCACATGGACGAGGCGGATGTGGCTGCGAATGCTTCTTCTGGCAGTGGAATGAGCGCCCTCGCCGTGGCCTTGGTCTGGGCCAATCTGGTGGTTCTGGCCGCCTCTTTTGGCATGATCTTCACCGCCATTGCCGCGGTCTTCGATCCCGATGAGAGCCATGGGCTCTGGTTTTTCCTGGGCTCCACGGCCCTGGCCTTTGTCATCTCTGCCTTCGTGGTCGGTTTGAAAGCACACCGATTCGGCCAGCAGAGCATTTGGTCGCACCCGCATTTTTCCTCGGCCACCCTGACCCAGTTTTTTTATGTCGCCGCCCAGTCGGGGATTTTTGCCTACTTCATCAACTACATGACTTCCCAGACCCCGGTCGAGATCAGCAATAAGACCGCTTCCACACTCGCATCGGTCGGCTTCGTCTGTTTTCTAGTCGGTCGGTTCACCGGAGCGGCTTTGTTGAAGAAATTTCCCGCCCACCACATTTTGGGCCTCTATGCGGCCATCAACGTTTTGGCCTGTCTTCTCGTCATGCTCAAGTGGGGTTGGGTTTCCGTGGTGGCGGTGTTTCTTAGTTACTTCTTCATGTCGATCATGTTCCCCACCATCTTCGCCCTTGGCATCCACGGGCTGGGCGCCCGGGCCAAACGGGCCTCTTCCTACATTGTCATGGCCATCATGGGCGGGGCCATCGTGCCCAAACTCATGGGCCATGTCGCCGATGAACACGGGATGTCCACAGGTTTTGTCGTCCCCCTGGTCTGCTTCCTGGCTGTCGCAGCTTATGGATTCAATTGGGTCCGACTGAGTGGATCCTCGGGCGTGGTCGGCCTGCAGGGCACCAAAGGCCATTGAAGAGGATTCGAATCCTTTGGGGGGATCATCGGTTTCCGGCCCTGCTCCGCAGATATTCCCGCTTGCATCGACCGGGTGGTCGATTGTAGGTTTTTCATTTTCGCCGCCTCGGTAGCTCAATGGTAGAGCAGTTGACTCTTAATCAATTGGTTGAAGGTTCGAGCCCTTCCCGGGGCAATCTTCTTGTCCTCGTGGCAGCCAGATCTGTATAGGCACAAAGCCTTCCGTCATGCCCGTTTCAAACGGGTTCTTCTGCCACCGGGTTTTCCAACACCCCGATCTGTTCGATTTCAATCTCGACTCGGTCTTTTGGCAGCAGCCATCGCTTGGGTTCCCGGGCCATGCCGACGCCGCTTGGAGTGCCGGTCAGGATGACGGTTCCGGGCGCCAGGGTGGTGCTGCCGCTGAGGAATTCGATCAGCGCGGGGACGTCGAAGATCATGTCGGCGGTGTTGGAATCCTGGAGCGTCTCACCATTGACGCGCGTCTGGAGTCGGAGCTGGTTCGGGTTGGGGATTTCGTCTCGGGTCACGATCCATGGACCGAGCGGGCAAAAAGTGTCGAAGCCCTTGCCCCGGCACCACTGACCGCCCCCGCCATGCTTCTGCCAGTCGCGGGCGCTGACATCATTGGCGCAGGTGTAGCCGAGCACATGGTCCAGCGCGTTCGCACGGGTCGCATTTTTGCAGGTTCTGCCGATGACCACAGCCAGTTCGGCTTCGTAATCGACCTCGTTGCTCTGCAAGTGCCTTGGCAGGAGGATGGGGTCGCCGGGATGCTGGACGGCGGTGGGTGATTTCATGAAGAGGATCGGGTGTTCGGGGATTTTTGCCCCGGTTTCTTCCGCGTGTTTCCGGTAATTCAGGCCGACGCAGAGGATGGCGGACGGGGTGAGGGGGGCCAGGAGCTTTCCGAGGGTGATTTCCCGATCGAGGAGGTCCAGGCTTTCCAGGGGGTGGTGGGCGAGGAGGCGGGCTTTGCCGGGAACGGTGGGCAGGCCGAAACGGATTTGGCCTTCCAGATCAAGGAAGCGGACGATCTTCATCTAGCCAGATTGGCCTCCCGCCCTGTGACCGCAAGCCCCTTTGGGATCAGCGACTCGTTCGCTCCGTCTGGTTCAGACAGGCTTAACCCTCTTGGAAGAGGGGAACCGGCTGGCCGGTGACGCCGGGCTCGGCGATAAAGACCCTGCCGGCGCCCGGTTGGGCTTGGTGTTCTTCGGGGGTCAATCCCTTGGAAGCCGTGGTGATGTACAAGTGCGCAAGATCCGGCCCGCCGAAACAGCATGAGGTGACGTTGGCGCAGGGGATGGGAATTTCGGCAAGACATTCGCCCGTCCGCCCATGGTAACAACGCACCGCCCAGCCTCCCCAGTGGCCTGACCAAAGGTTTCCTGCGGCATCGATGCACATGCCGTCCGGCCTTCCCGTCGGGGCGGCTTGAACCAGAGGACGCCGGTTCGAAGGAGTGCCCGTTTCCAAATCGTAATCGCAGACATCGATCCTACCCGTTTTACTGTCGATGTAATAAAGCGATGCACCGTCGGCTGACCAGGCCAGTCCGTTAGAGGTGCCGATGCCGCTGAACAATTCAGTCAACGCCTGGCCTCCGACATAGCGGTAGAACGACGAGGTCATGGGTGGGGCGGCCAGGCTCATTGTGCCCACCAGCAGGCGTCCGCGCGGATCGCACTTGCCGTCGTTGAAGCGATGGTCTCCCGGAGGCTTGTTCAATGGAGCCAGAACGCTGATGGTTCCGGTCGCGGGATGAAGTTGGCTGAGGCTGTTCTCCAAGCCCAGAATCCAGGACCCATCGGCCGCCGGGATGGCGCAACCCACGCGTTCCCCGGTGTCCCAAGACCGGTAGTCACCGTCCGGGTGCAGCCTTTGCAGCTTGCGCGACTCGATGTCGATCCACCAAAAAGCCCCATCATGCCAGACAGGTCCTTCTCCCAAAACATCGGGGGTGGCACGGAGAACTTGTGCGGTCAGGCTTTTCATAATGGGAGCATGGCAAAGCCACTCCGCCATTGGCAATGGAATCATGACCCAAGCCCATTTTGTCCCAGATTGGCAATTCAAGCGGGACAATTTGACGCATATTGCTTGCCGATGTATTCATAACATGTTGATTATCAACGCTATTGTTCTCAAATGAGTTGGCACTTGAAATGCACTTAACATAGGAGATCCACACAGGGTCACATCAAAGGGAGTAATTTATATGAGCCGCGTATTAGGAATTGATTTGGGCACGACCAACTCGTGCATGGCCGTCATGGAAGCCGGCAAAGCCGTTGTCCTTGAAAATGCCGAGGGCGCCCGCACCACCCCTTCCATTGTCGCATTCACCAAAAGCGGCGAGCGCGTGGTCGGTCAGGCCGCCAAACGCCAGGCGGTCACCAATTCGAAAAACACCGTCTTCTCGGTCAAGCGCCTGATCGGCCGCAAATTCTCCGAGGTTCAGGAAGAAATCAAACGTCTCCCCTACAAAGTCGTCGAGGGCAAAAACGGCTCGGCTTGTGTCGAAGTCGAGGTCAAAGGGGAGAAGAAGGTTTTCACCCCCGAGGAAGTCTCCTCCTTCATCCTGTCCAAACTCAAGGCCGATGCCGAATCCAAACTCGGTGAAAAAATCACGCAAGCGGTCATCACCGTCCCGGCCTATTTCAATGACAGCCAGCGCCAGGCCACCAAGGACGCCGGAAAAATCGCCGGACTGGAAGTCCTCCGCATCGTCAACGAACCCACCGCCGCTTCGCTCGCCTACGGTCTGGAAAAGACCAAAGACGAAAAAATTGCCGTCTACGACCTTGGTGGAGGCACCTTCGACATTTCCATCCTCTCCATCGCCGATGGGGTCTTCGAAGTGCTCGCCACCAATGGGGACACCCATCTCGGTGGCGATGACTGGGACAACGCCGTCATCGACTACATCGTGGCCGAATTCAAAAAAGAAAACACCATCGACCTGCGTGGGCAGTCGGATGCGATGCAGCGCATCAAGGAAGAAGCCGAAAAGGCCAAGATAGCCCTTTCATCCTCGCAGGAATACGAGATCAACCTTCCCTTCATCACCGCTGACGCCACCGGCCCGAAGCACATCCAGGTCAAGATGACCCGGGCCAAACTGGAACAGCTTACTGATGAGCTGGCCCAACGTTCGATCAAGCCTGTGGAGGCCTGCCTCAAGGACGCCAAGCTTTCCGCCTCCCAGGTCGATGAACTGGTGCTGGTGGGCGGCATGACCCGCATGCCCAAGATCGTTGAGATCGCCCACAAGCTGGTCAACAAGGAACCCCACAAAGGCGTCAATCCGGACGAAGTCGTGGCCATCGGCGCCGCCATCCAGGGGGGCGTGCTCAAGGGCGACGTCTCCGATGTTCTCCTCCTCGACGTCACCCCGCTCACCCTCGCCATCGAAACCATGGGCAGTCAGGCCACACCCATGATCCCCCGCAACACGACGATCCCGACCAAAAAGTCACAGACCTTCAGCACCGCCTCGGACAATCAGCCCGGCGTCGACATCCATGTCCTCCAGGGTGAACGCCCTCTGGCCAAGGACAACAAGTCGCTCGGCAAGTTCCACCTCGATGGCATTCCGCCCGCCCCCCGCGGTGTGCCGCAGATCGAAGTGACCTTCGACATCGACGCCAACGGCATCCTCAATGTCCATGCCAAGGACCTCGGCACGGGCAAGGAACAAAAAATCTCCATCACCGGATCGAGCAACCTCGACAAGGGAGAAATCGACAAGATGGTCAAGGACGCCGAAGCCCACGCCGAGGACGACAAGAAGGCCAAGGAAAAGGTCGAGATCCGCAATGGCTGCGACAACATCGCCTTCGCCGCCGAGAAGCTCATCAAGGAACAAGGCGACAAGATCGACGATTCCAAGAAAAAGGAACTCGAGTCCCTCATCGAAAAGGCCAAGGAAGCCGTCAAAGGTGATGACTCCGACGTGATGAAGTCGTCCACCGAGGCCCTCACCGCCAAGCTCCAGGAAGTTTCGGCCGAGCTTTACCAGAAAGCCGCCCAGAACGCCCCCACGGGCGGCCCCGAGGCGGCCCAGGCAGGCGGCCCCTCAGCGCAGAAGAAGGAGAAGGACGACGACGTGGTCGATGCCGACTTCGAGGTCATCGACAAAGACCAGGGCGATAAGAAGTAATTTACGAAATTTCAGCGCCCCGACGGCCGTTTTCCGGCGGGGCATGAAGTCCTCAAACAACAACCAACCACAGGAGTAACTACGTATGGCAGACGTTAAGTTCAAACCGATGGGCGACCGCGTGCTGGTCTCCACCATCGAAGAGTCCGAAGTCAAAAAAGGCGGGATCATCATCCCCGATACCGCCAAGGAAAAACCCCAGGAAGGCAAAGTCGTCGCCTTGGGCGCCGGCAAACGCGATGAAGCGGGCAAACTTCTTCCTTTCGAAGTCAAGAAGGGCGACCGCGTGCTTTACAGCAAATACGGCGGAACGGAAATCACCATCGATGGTGACAAATATCTGGTCATGCGCGAGGACGACATCCTCGGTGTGATCGAATAACCCCCATCACATTCCATCCCCAATCAGAGGAGAAAAAATACTATGGCAGCTAAACAAATCCAATTCGACGAAACCGCGCGGCAGTCCCTGCTCCGTGGCATCGAAAAACTCGCCCGCGCCGTCAAGGCGACCATGGGCCCCGCCGGACGCAATGTCGTTCTCGACAAGAAGTTCGGCTCCCCGACCATCACCAAGGACGGCGTCACCGTCGCCAAGGAGATCGAGCTCGAGGAACGCTATGAAAACATCGGCGCCCAGCTCGTCCGCGAAGTCGCCAGCAAGACCAGCGACATCGCCGGCGACGGCACCACCACCGCCACCGTTCTCGCCGAAGCCATTTACAAGGCCGGCCTGAAGAACGTCACCGCGGGGGCCAACCCGACCGAACTCAAGCGTGGCATCGACAAAGCCGTCGAAGCCATCACCGCCGAACTCCAGAAGATCTCCAAGAAGGTCAAGGACAAGGAAGAAATCCGCCAAGTGGCCACCGTCTCCGCCAACTGGGACACCATGATCGGCGAAATCATCGCCGACGCCCTGGACAAGGTCGGCAAGGACGGCACCGTCACTGTCGAAGAAGCCAAATCCATCGAAACCACCCTCGAAGTGGTCGAAGGGATGCAGTTCGACAAGGGTTACCTCTCGCCCTACTTCGTCACCAACGCGGAAGACCAGGAAGCGGTCCTCGAGAACGCCTACCTGCTCATCCATGAGAAGAAGATCAGCAGCATGAAGGATCTGCTCCCGTTGCTGGAAAAAGTGGCCAAGAGCGGCAAGCCCCTCCTGATCATCGCCGAAGAAGTCGAAGGCGAAGCCCTCGCCACCCTGGTGGTCAACAAACTCCGCGGCACCCTGCAGGTCTGCGCCGTCAAGGCCCCCGGCTTCGGCGACCGCCGCAAGGCCATGCTCGAAGACATCGCCATCCTCACCGGTGGCAAGTGCCTCACCGAAGACCTCGGCATCAAGCTCGAGAACGTCGGTTTGGAAGACCTCGGCAAGGCCAAGCGCCTCGTCGTGGACAAGGAAAACACCACCATCATTGAAGGCGCCGGCAAAAACGCCGACATCCAGGGCCGCGTGGGCCAGATCCGCCGTCAGATCGAGGAGACCACCTCGGACTACGACCGCGAGAAACTCCAGGAACGCCTGGCCAAGCTCGCCGGCGGCGTCGCCGTCATCAATGTCGGTGCGGCCACCGAAACCGAGATGAAGGAAAAGAAAGCCCGCGTGGAAGACGCGCTGCACGCCACCCGTGCGGCCGTGGAAGAAGGCATCGTCGCCGGTGGCGGCGCCGCCCTCATCCGCGCCCAGAAGGTGCTTGAAGACCTCAAGCTCGAGGGCGACCAAGCCATCGGTGTCGACATCATCCGTCGTGCCATCGAAGAACCCCTCCGCACCCTGGCCGACAACGCCGGCGTGGAAGGTTCCATCGTCGTCTCGGAAGTCAAGAAGCGCAAAGGCAACGAGGGCTACAACGTCGCCACGGGCGAATACGAAGACCTCGTCAAAGCCGGTGTGGTCGACCCGACCAAGGTCACCCGCAGCGCGCTGCAGAACGCGGCCTCGATCTCGGGCCTCCTGCTCACCACGGAAGCCATTGTCACGGAAGTCCCGGAGAAAGAAGCTCCGGCGGCCCCTGGCGGCGGTCACGGTGGCATGGGCGGCATGGACTACTAATCTAGTCCGCGTCTCCAAACGCAAAATTGAAAAGGCGGCCCCTCACCGGGCCGCCTTTTTTTTGTCCACCCCTCTGGCGCTTTGCTTTTCTTTTGCTACTTGTGTCCCGAACAAACCCTACCCCTGCACCCCAACACCGATAAAACTCATGAACACCTCCTCCCTCCTCATGCGCTTCGCCTTCACCGCGATGCTGATCACCCTTCCCCAGCTGTCCATGGCCGCGGAAGTTGGCAAACCGGCCCCGGGATTCACCCTGACCGATACCCAGGGAAAGTCCCACAATCTTTCCGACTTCAAGGGGAAAACCGTGGTGTTGGAATGGATCAACCATGGCTGTCCCTTCGTGGTCAAACATTACAGCGGGGGATCGATGCAGGCCCTGCAGAAGGACACCACCTCCAAAGGCGTGGTCTGGCTCAGCATTTGCTCGTCCGCCCCGGGTAAACAGGGACATCTGAGCCCCACGGACTGGAACAAAACCACCTCGGAGAAGGGGGCCGCTCCCACGGCCGTCTTGCTCGATGAAGATGGCAAGGTGGGCAGGCTCTACCAGGCACGCACCACCCCGCACATGTTCGTCATCGATCCCGCGGGCAAGCTCGTTTATGCCGGGGCGATCGACTCCATCAAATCCACCGACTCCGCGGATGTGCCGAAGGCCACCAACCATGTCAAGGCGGCGGTGGAGGAAGTGTTGGCGGGCAAACCCGTGACCACGGCCAGCACCCAGGCCTATGGGTGCAGTGTCAAATACGCCAATTGATCTTGCCCGGGGAAAGGCCTTTGGAGTGGAAATGAACGCGAGCGACGCCCATAGAGGGTAGTCAGCATCCCCGTTTCTCCAGAGGCCTGAGACACCGGGGAAGGGATTCCCCGGAGACAAGGACAGTGGTTTAGAGCACTTTCCACTTAATTAGCTTCGTAGTTGGCATGAGAGAAGAAGTTGGCACAGTGCTCCGGGGTGAAGGATTCGATGGCTTCTTTGAGGGCTGAGATCAGCTCCTTCCAAGTTCTGGCCGATGCTTTGCGCAGAA
>JANRJG010000017.1 GCA_033875315.1 Candidatus Methylacidiphilales bacterium | reverse complement strand
CCTCTGGGCTGGGGCCAAAAAGCCGCCCCGCTTTGTTGCTCGTCGGTCACGGGTATATTTCATACCTGCTCCCTCCTCGCGCCTCGCCGGACGGCTTTTTGATCCCCAGCGCGGGTCACGCGGGTTATCCGGATAGGCTCTTAGCCGGCTGAACCAGATTTTCGTGAGGTCGCCGGTCTTTTTTTTGACAATTTGTCTCTACCAGCGCAGACCACTACTGGCTCAAGCTGTCGCGGCAGACATCCTTCGGAAAGAATGGGAACAATCTACAGTCCGCCACGGCTGGAGGGTAAACCGTTATGTGATCATGCCTGATCACGTTCACTTACTAGCCTGGCCAGCAGAGAATCCTTCATCTTTGAGCAAAATGGATTCAGCAGTGGAAGCAATGGACATCCAAACAATTGACCAAGGCCCTTACGATTCCCGCCCCTATCTGGCAACGCGAATTCTTCGACCATCTGTGCCGCACCGAAGCAAAAGTCGGAGAAAAATGGGAATATGTGCGGCAGAACCCCGTGCGTGCCGGATTGGTGGACCGTGCTGAAGATTGGCCTTGGTCCGGAGAAATTCATCCCCTGTAGCCGCGATCGGTGATCGCGGGGCCTCCCTCCCCTACCTCCCTCCCCTACCTCCCTCCCCTACCCCCATCCCCTTCCGCGATGACCCGTCGCGGCTACAGAATACGGTTTTATTCCGCCACCGGTTGTTCGTCTGACTTGACTCTCAACGTCAGCAGCGCGGCCAGGGCCATGGCGGCTCCACCGGCCACGACGATGTAAACCGAATCGATCGCGGGGAAGTGTTCCAACACCTTGCCCAGGCCGAGGGCGATGGTGATCTGTGGCAGGACGATGAAGAAATTGAACACGCCCATGTAGAAACCCATTTTGTCCGCCGGAAGTGCGTTGGCCAGCATGGCGTAGGGCATCGAAAGGATGGACGCCCAGGCGATCCCCACCCCGGCCATGGCCAGCAATAACAAGTGCTTGTCCGAAATCACAGACACGGATGCCAGGCCGGCGGCACCGATCAAAAGACAGGCCAGGTGGATCAGGCGGGCGGAAAACTTCCGCGCCAGGGCAATCAAGGCAAAGGAGAAGACAAAACAAACCGCGTTGTAGACCGAGAAACACACCCCGGTCCACTGGCCGGCCTCGGCCACCAAGCCGGAATAGGCGGGCGTGTCCTTGACGGCGCCGAAGACGTGGCGGGCAATGGCGGGTGAAAAATAAATCCACATGCAGAACAAACCGGTCCAGGTGAAGAACTGGACCCAGGCCAGTTGGCGCATGACGCGCGGCATCGTTTTCAAGCCATGGATGAACTCGCGGAAGAACCCCGCCACGCCCCCACTTTCCGACTTCATGCGCGCAAAAGCCTCCGGGTCCTCCGGAGGATACTCCGTTGTGGTGAAAACGGTCCAGAGGACCGCAGCCAAGAAGACCACGGCACCGGTGTAAAAAGCATAATGCACGGCCGGAGGGATCTGTCCCGCAGGGGCTGTCCCGGCCACCCCGAAGTGCTCGGTCAGGAAGTAGGGCATCGAGGAGGCCAGCACCGCCCCGAGGCCGATGAACAGGCTCTGCAGGGCAAAGCCCTGTTTGCGCTGGGACTCCGGCAGGATGTCGGCCACGAAGGCACGGAACGGTTCCATGCTGATGTTGACGGAAGCGTCGAGGATCCAGAGCAATCCGGCCGCCATCCACAACCCGCTCGAATTGGGCATGAAGACCAGGGCGACCGAGGCCAGGATGGCCCCGACGAGAAAATAAGGACGACGGCGGCCCAACCGGTTCCAGGTCCGGTCGCTCATGTAACCAATGATCGGCTGGATCACGAGGCCGGTCACCGGGGCGGCCAGCCACAAAAGGGGCAGCTCGGACTCACTGGCTCCGAGCATTTGATAGATGGACGACATGTTGGCCATTTGCAGGCCCCAGCCGAACTGGATACCAAAGAAGCCGAAGCTCATGTTCCAGAGCGACCAAAAATTGAGACGGGGTTTTTCCTTCATAATGAATCGGGTTGGGATGCGTGTTTAGGGTTTGGTGAAATAGGCCGCGCGGCCGGCGTCCAGATTGAACCGGGCTGTTCCGTTGCGCACTTCGAGGGTGTTTTTCGAAAAGGCGTCCGTATACGTGCCATCGGCCATCTCCGGACCCGCCGGCAATTCGAAGGCAGAGGCGGCCTCGCCCCGGTTCCAGGCCGCGAGCACGACGTCATCCAGATGGCGGCGGACAAAGGCATAACGGTCCCCATCCGCCACCAAGGCGCGGCGGCTGCCGTAACGGAGGGCCGGATGCATCCTGCGTGCGGCGGTGGCCCGGGAAAAGAAATCCCGCACCGACTTCTGGTCACTGGAAAGATCCTTCTCCAGCGGCATCATGCGGCGGTTGTCGGGGTCGCCCGCCCCGGTCATGCCCACTTCGTCGCCGTAATACACCATCGGTGCGCCATCGATGGCCATGATGAAGGCCAGGGCCATCTTCAGTTTCTCGTAGGAACTGCGATGGTCGACCTGGGGGGGCTTGTTCCAGCCAACCTCTTCCTCGTCCTTGATTTCGGCATCGGGCAGATCGCCATCGGCGAAGGCCATGAAGCGGGACTTGTCGTGGTTCCCGACCAGCGTGGACATGAGGGTCTCCTTGCCGTAGATGACTTCGGAGGCGGCCAGGGATTTTTCCAATTCGGCAAAGTCCATTTTACCAGTGGCAAAAACTTCCATCAGGGTGTCGTAGAGTGGGAAATCAAATTGCCCATCCAGCATGTTCGGCCCGACAAAGGACATGATGCCCCGGCGGTCCATGAAGGTTTCCCCGACAAAATACATCGGGGCACTCCGTCTGGCCTGGACGCGGTCGCGCAGGGCGGCACGGAATTTCCACCAAAAGGAATACTGGATGTGTTTGACCGCATCCAGGCGGTAGCCGTCTAGCTGGTACTTTTCCGCCCAGGCGACAGCGTTGTCGATGAGGTAGCGCACGGCCTGCTCGTTTTCGAAGTTGAAACCGGGCAGCCATTCTTCGAACCAGGTGGTGAACTGGTGTTCGTCCCAAATGCGGAGGTTTTTGCGGCCATCGGGGAGTTCGAGGGTGCCGAACCAATCACGGTGTTCCTTCCAGAGCGGGTGCTCGATGTGGGCGTGCTTGAGCACCAGGTCGGCGATGATTTTCCCCTTTTTCTTGTGGGTGCTTTCCACCAGGGCCGTCAGCTCCTTCTCGCCGCCAAAGCGGGGTTCGACGTCGGTGGAAGATACCGGCCAGTAACCGTGGTAGCCGGTGTAGGTGCGCTGCGGGGCCTTGTAGGACTTCCAAGCGCCGTCGGGATTGCGGTTGAGCGGGGCCAACCAGAGGACGTTGGCCCCGATTTTCTCGAAGTAGCCTTCCTCCACCTTCTGGCGGATGCCGGCGAAGTCGCCACCGTAGTAATTGGCCTGCGGCAGGACATCGGGATTTTTCACCGGGCGGTCGTTGGAGGGATCGCCGTTCACAAAGCGGTCGGTGAAAGCGTAGTAGATGACCGCATCCTGCCATTGGAATGATCCATCGGGCCGGATCTGGACGCGGGCGGGCGGGCTGACGCGTCCCTTGTCATCCACAACCGCCAACCGGAGCCAGGAGCGGTCGGGGAAGGATGCGGTGGAAATCTTGACCCGCCCACCCGTCGCTTCGGTCTGGATCACTTGGGACGATCCGTTTGGAAGTTGCAGCACGGCCGACACCCGGGGGAGCGAACCATCGGGCACACGGAAGACCACGTTGTCGCGGCCCTGACTCTCGGCATAGACCGAGGCCGCCGCGCCCGGGGCCGTTCCTTCCTTCAAACGGAGCAGGGAGTTGTCACTACCGGGTTCGGTCTCGGAATTGGCGGGGTCCGGGGTCCAGACGCCATCGACCAGGAACTTGTAAGGATGATCCCCGGCGGGCAAAGGAACGGTGAGTTCGAACTTCCCGGAACCATTGGATTTCAAGGGGTGGGAATCGGTATTCCAACCGTTGAATACCCCTGCCAGCGTGACCTTGGATGCCTTGCCCGTCCGATCCTCGTAGACAAAGGTGTGCCCGGCGGGCGCCGACACCGCCAGGGTCAGGACGGCCTCGGCCAGCGGTGGTGCGTTCTTTTTGGCGCCTTCGGCCACCACACGAAGCGGGATGTCGATGAGCCCCTTGGCTCCGGACGCAGGCGTGACCCGCAGTTGGAACGCGGATTCATTCAGACTGGCTTCCCAGTCCTTTCCGGATGTTGGAACGTCAAGCCGGCCTCCCGGCCCGGCTTCGAAGAATCGCCGCAGATCCAGGGTGAATTCCTTCCCGGCCTCGACGGTTTGAATCGGGATCCAGCCCAGATAGGGCCGATCGGCGGCATGAAGGATTCCCAAGCCCAGTACCCCACTTGCGAGCAGGACGCACCACAGCGATGGGGAGGGACGATGGCGATGGGATAGAAATAGGTTCATTTCAAGGCGGGGCCGGACGCGGCGCTTTTGATTTCGAAGTAATACGGGGTGAGCGGAGGGAGTGTGGGAACGACCAGTTCTTTCCCGGCGGCTACCAGCCGGAGCGGAGGCGTCGAGGAAAGTTTTTCCTCGAAGGCGAGACCGGCCAGGGGTTTGCCCAGGAACATGGAAGCCTGCGGGGTGAAGACCACCGCGACGTCCCGCAGCGTTTCCGAACGGTGGAGGTTGGCCAGAACGAGGAACGCTTGTCCGGTGGCCTGATCCCGGCGGAGGTATCCGTAAAGCCAGTGGCCGCTGGCTTTTTCATCCCCCAACCGCCCGTAGGCCGGGTTGGGTTCATTATCGGGATTGAGGGGATAGAAATCGCCATCACGGAAGGCCGGCTCATTGGCCAGCCGCACCAGGCGTCCGTAGAATTCCCGCAAGTCCTTTTGGGCGGCGGAGAGGCGCCCCCCGTCGAACTTGCCCCCGTTGACCCATTTGGCGAATTCCGGCATCGACCAGTAATCGAAGATCGAGGTGCGGGCATCATCCCCGCCGAAACCCTCCGCACCGTCGGCCGGTTCACCCACTTCCTGGCCACTGTAGAGCATGATCGGCCCGCGCGAGAGGCCGTAAAGGATGGCAGAAACCGGACGTCCGGCTTCCATGCCGATACCGCCCCAATGGCCCTTCCCGGCCAGACGGACCTCGTCGTGGTTTTCCGCGTAACGCAGGGACTGGTCGGCGACAAAGGGGGCGAGGTGGATACGGTCCAGGTCGTTGGCCCAGGCCCCGCCATCATAGATATCCTTGAGCTTGTCGTAAGTGGCATCGTCGTAAACGGCGTCGAATCCGGCATTGAGCAGGTCGACCATGACATGCCCCCCTCCGGCTTCGCGCACCACCGGATCGCCCCCCGGGACCTTGGCGGGATCGCTGTCATAGGCCTCTGCGACGAAATACACCCCCGGATTGCGTGAGCGGGCGCGGGTGATCATCCATGACCAGAATTCCGGTGGGACCATGTGGGCCATGTCGACGCGGAACCCGTCCACCCCCATCTCCTGCCAATAGGCGATGACCGCGTCCATTTTGTTCCAAGTATCAGGGATGGGCAAAGCCGACTGGTCGCCATGGGGGTAGGTGCGGCGCTTCTTGGCGGGGTCGGTGAAGTCGAACCCGTAGTTGAGTTTGACCGTTTCGTACCAACTGCCCGCGTCGGGCTCCCAACTGGCGACGTTGTTTCCGGTGACCCGTCCCGCGTCCCTTTCGCCGGCGAAGAGGCCGTCGCTGGGAGTTTTGGCCACCTTGCAGGTCGGGCTGGTCGGCCGGCCTTGGGCATCGACCGTGGGCAGACGGAGGGGTGGCCCCTTGCCGGTGGGGTTGCATTCGGGGGTGAGCCAGAAGAAATTGTTGTCCGGGCTGAAGAATTTCGTGCGGTCGTCTTTGCTCCCAAAATCCAGATCCGGCTTGATGGTGGAATGGTAGCTGCGGGCCACATGGTTGGGGACGAAGTCGATGAGGACTTTCAACCCGGAAGCGTGGACCCGGGACACCATGGCCTTGAATTCTTCCAGTCGCTTGGCCGGATCACGGGCGTAGTCGGGGCAGACATCGAAGTAATCCTTGATGGCGTAGGGACTGCCGGCCAGTCCCTTGAGCAGGTCGGGATCGTCGGCGGGTTCGCCGATGGCGCTGTAGTCGGTCGCGGTGGCCTGCTGGAGAACACCAGTGGCCCAGATGTGGGTGAAGCCCGTTTTTTTGAGGGAGGCGAGGGAATCCGGATTCAGATCGGCGAACTTGCCCGAGCCGTTGTCTTCGATGAACCCGTTGGGTTTGCGGGTTTCGTTGGTGTTGCCGAAATGGCGGGGAAGCATCTGATAGATACGGACCTTGGCGGCATCGGTGTCACCGCGCGACCTGAGCGTCAGAGCGCCGTCTTTTCCTTCCAAGGCGAGGAAGTGTCGCAGCACAACGTCACCCGAGCCCCCGGTGTGGCCTGTTCCGAGGGCGCCGAAAAGCGTGCCCCAACCGGGAGGGCTGCTGAAATCCTTGGCGTAGGCGGTCACCCGCAGACCTTCCGATTTTCCGATGAGACTCCGGGGCAGAACCAACGTGAGAGTGCCCTCCCCCCGCTGGACGCGAACGGTGTCGTTGCCGGACTGGGGGGCCGACCACTGGGTCTGGTTCCAGCGGCGGAACCGGGTATTTGAGCCGTCTGCGGTGGCGTAGACCAACAAACCTGCGCGGAAGGGGAGGAAAACGGTCGAACCCTCGGTGTCCTTGGCGTAGGGCGTGATGAAGGAACCACCCATCTCCCGGTTGCCCACGGCCAGGCAAACCTGGGACGAGGATGCGTTGACACGGGGACTTTTCCAGGTCACCGAAAGCGCTTCCGGACTGTATTGGACAGTATAACCGACACCATCCGCTCCCCTCCCCTCGTAGGCATAGACAGGTGTGAGGAGTGGGCTCATGGCGGAAAAGAGAAACAGGAGGCTCAGACGGGGATAGGATGGATTCATGGAGTTGAGAAAGCAAAAGCTTTGACGGGGCGATGTATAACAGAACCGGGCAGAACGTCGCACATGATGGGGGGTCAGGGTTGAACCTCGATGTGGTAGAAACGGGAGGCGGGCAGAGTCGTGGAGTCGGAAAAAATCAGCTCGGGCGGGGAAGTTTCGGCAGAAGGCGCGGTCAGGAGCGAGTCGGGCAGGTCGGTGACCCACTGGGCATCGGCGAGGGAATTCTTGTAACGGATGCGATACGACTTGCCCGGAACACCGGGCCAGCGGATTTCCAGGATGCCATTGCGGGGACCGAAAGACGGGCGCAAGCCGCGTTCTGGAACCAGGAGGTCAAGGCGGTTGTCGCCGGCGGAATCGCGCAGGGCCTGGAGGGGCACGGCGAGAAACTCCGAGGGTTCGATGTTGCCGTTGGGGACCACCGCGGCGGGCGCCTGGGCGGCCAGGGCGCCACCGTTGGCGGTTTGATAGGCGGCACTGGCAAAGTAGAGCGTGTCGGGCATCGTGCCGAAGGTGTCCACCAGATCGATGACTCCCTCCACCTGGCCGGAAGCGTTCTTGTTGACGGTGCCATTCAGCGTGGTGCCGCCGGGATTGTGCCACTGCCATCCGGCCCAGCCATTGGTGGACTCCATGCAAAGCACGGCCGCGGTGGTGGGCACGGCCACCTGCCCGGCCTTGCCCCAACCCGCCAGGGCGGGGGTGGTGGCGGAGGGCAGGAGTTCATCGGAAACCAGGACGAAATGGTCATTGCCATTGGCGGCAGCGGCAAACCAAGTGGCGACGTAAAGCTTGGTGCCGCGGACACAGGCGTAAATCGTCATGCCGGGGTTGCTGAGGAGATAACCGGGGGGTGCGGAGCCGCTGAGCACAAAGGGCGGAGGATCGACACCGGGTGCCGCACTGGTGATGGACAGGGCGGCGCTGGGGGAGGACTGCCCGGCACTGTTCACCGCGATGACGGTATAGCTGTAGGAGGTCGAGGGCATGACGGTGGTGTCGGAGAAGTAGGGAAAGGCGCTGGTGCCCACCTCGACCCCACCCCGGAGGATGCGGTAGCTGGAGGCTTCGGAGGATGCGGTCCAACCGAGGTTGATGCGGTTACCCGCCGGGGATTCCCCCGCCAGGCCGGTGGGGGCGGCGGGGGGCTGGGTGGCGGTACCATCGTCCTCGACGAAGACATGCTGGATGTCGGACTTGTGGGTGTTGTTGCGGGTGTCGGTGGCCTCGACGTAATAATCGAGGAGCTTGCCCTTGAAACCCGCCAGGTTGGTGTTGGTGATTTTGACCACGTAGTAATCGGCCAGTTCGGGTGGGGTGGTGAAGTAATTGATCTGGCCGTTGTTGGCGGCGGCGTTGAGGGTGGAGGGGGAATTGGGCAGGACTTTTTTGGTCATGGGAAGGCTGACCCAGGAACCCACTTCGCCGCCGCCCGCGTAGGTTTCATTCTGGTTCGAGCCCAGCGGATTGGTGCCGTCGGCGTCGATGCGCACCTTGAGATTCACCGAGGAAATTCCAGAAAGATCGTAGGCGTGGGTCCAGATGTAGAATTCCGAAGGCATCTTTTTGAGGTAACGGGTGTCACCGCCGGGAATGGAATTGAACCATCCGAAGGTGTAGGCACCCGGGTTGTAGGGGAAGCGTTGGGGCTTGAGGACCGAGGGCGGGGTGCGGTCGTTGTTGCGGCGGGACGCGGTCATCCAAGGCTGCAGTTTTTCAATGGCACGGCGGGTGGCCAGGGACTGTTTGACTTCATCGTCATTTCCCAGGCCGCCGTAGTAATTGAAGCCGGAATCGAGACCGCCGAGGTAGATGTGCCAGGCCAGCTCGACATCGTTGGGTGCGGGATTCCAACTGGAGGTGTTGCCATCGCCCCAATCGTAAGGCGCCTGGATAACCCAGGCCCGTGCACTGCCCCCCTCATCGCGCAGGATCTGTTCCGCGGTCTCGACCCAATTGGCCCCCGTGATGACCGGGGCCCAGCTCCAGAATTTGAGGGCGAAGCCGGGCGTTTCCAAGTCGATGACCGTGCCCGGAACTTTCGTGGTGCTGGTGGCGTTGCCCACCGGGGGCTCGATCCATTTGAGGAAGTAGGGCGAACCGTAGTCGCTCTCCGGAAAGATCCAAGCCCCGTCCTCGATGTGGGCCAGGGGGGCATTGGCCTTGTTGTCATCCACGAAATCCTGGGGGGTGGAAGGCCGGTAACCGGCCGAAGCCGAGCCATTGAAGAATTGCGGGGTGGCTTCGTTCCAGGAACTTGATCCCCCTCCCCAGGCATTGTCGCCGTCGGTCGCGGGCATGACGATGACCGGGCGGTTGGGATCGGTGGCGAAAGGTGAAATGAACTCGCCGATTTTGCCGATGCCCTCATTGGCGTAGCCGTAGCGATAGCTGAGTACATCGTCGGAGGGCACGGCAACCATGAATTTTTCCGCCCCGGTTTCGGGGTTGACGTATTTGACCTTGTGCAGCTGGTAGGCGTAGGGGGCGACATTCCAAGCGGCGTTGCCGGGGTTGGGCTGGCTGTACCACCAACCGGTGGTGGGGGATGGGCCGATCTGGTCGGCCTTGTTGGGCGGGCTGGAGAATATGTTGTAGGAGGCGGTGGGGTCGGCCTGGTTGTTGTAGGTCGGACAGGTGCGGCTGATGTGGTGGCTGGGAACAATGACCCATTCGTAGCCTTCATCGGCCAGGACATCGATGATGTGGCGCGAATAGGCCATTTCGGTGGGAAAGAATCCCTTGGAATGGTCGGAGAGGTCGGCGTTGCCGCCCCAGGCCTTCCACCAAGCCTGCTTGAAGATCTGGATTTCCTTGCGCAGGACGGCCTTGGGGATGAGGGGGGCGAGCGAGTGGTGGTAGGTGAACCCGACCATGTCCATGCGGGTGGCCCCGGTGCCGTTGCGGGTGCGCCAGCCACGGGCCTCGCGGTAACCGTTGTTCCAGCCGCTGCCGTAGCCGAGCTGGCCGAGCGAACCGAGCTGGCG
Source organism: Candidatus Methylacidiphilales bacterium (assembly GCA_033875315.1). Taxonomy (NCBI): domain Bacteria; kingdom Pseudomonadati; phylum Verrucomicrobiota; class Methylacidiphilae; order Methylacidiphilales; species Methylacidiphilales bacterium. Next base: position 26,854 of record JANRJG010000017.1, on the reverse strand, counting down.
GACGTTGTCGATGAGCGAACCGGAGTAGCTGACGGCGAAACCCCCGTTGCTGTTAAAAGAGGCCAGGGAATTTCGCGGGCCGCTTTGATAGGCATTGCGGCGGTCGTCGAGTCCAAAGATGTTGCCCAGGTCATTTTCCGGGTGGCCCACGCCGGTGCCGTAGGTCTGGCCGTTTTTCAACACGATCGAATCCCAGGCATACTGGATGCGCTGGTTCTGCCCTCCGTTGCCGTTCCACTCCGGCCAATAGATCGGCTGGTGGTTGTGCCAGAAGCGGGAGACATAGACGTTGTTGTTGGCGTGGCTGGTGGCCATCCCCCAGGCCAGAAAAGCAAGGGCCCAGGGTCTCCAGCTTGGACAGTTCAATTTCATGGCCAACGACAAAATGGGGATTCAGCGGGGCAGGGACTCGACGAGGCGGGTGACTTGGAAGCCGTTGAAGTAGGCATCCCCCTTCTCCCCGTCCTGGTTGCAGAGGGCGAAACTTTCAATCGGCCCGCCGGGCGGACCCGCGAGCCGCCGTCCGGCAAAGCGTTTGGTCACCTTGGTATCGAGTGCGGTAATCTCAAGATCGTAGGCATCAGCCGAGACCAGGGTGACCGTGACGGCCACCCCCGAGCCGTTGGCCTCCACCCCGGTGTCCGTATCCTTGCCCCCATCGCGCACGAAGTAGCGGCTCTCCCCCTGCCGGACACCGAAGACAAAACGGGCCGCCCGCTCGATGTCTTCGGTTGATGCCGATGCGGTGCCGGTGCGGAGGGCAAAGCCGACCCATCCTGGCTTGGGGTCATCGGAGCCGGTTTTGGGGGCGAAATCGCCCGCTTCCATGAGGAGAGAAAAGGATTCCCCCACGCCGAGAGGGTTGTCGAGGTTGCGGAAGGCGACGGCGGTCTCAAAACCACTGCCATTCGCGTAGAGGCCGAACGCTTTGCGGTCGATGTCGGCATGGTCGAGTTCGTTGCCTGCCTCACGCCGGGCGATGATGAATCCGGCATGGCGGTCGGATTTGTCCGCACCCGAGGTGACGAGTTGCCAGCCTCCAAAGCCACTGTTGGCGGCGTTACCGCCATTGTTCCAACCACCGTTGTAAGCGCTGTGGGCCGCATCGTCTTCGGCCAGATTGATCCGTTCACGGGCGGATAGCATCGCGTGGGACATGGCAAGGAAACACAGAATGGGAAGAACGGTCTTCATGAAGTCACCAAAGCAATCAAAGCCATCTTAAGTGTCGATACCGGGGAGTCGAAGGAGAATCTATTGAACAGATCAATCCAAGCGCCCGCACTTCGAAGAGCGGCGTGGAGGGGGAAGGAGGATCAGGCAACTCCCTCCCCCGGATCAGGGCTCGGTGATGACGCGGTAGAATTTTTTGTCGGTCAGAGCCGCGGGGTCGGTGTAGTTGCCGGAGGTGAGTCCGCTGGCCAGGACCGACCAATCCCCCGAGGTGAGGCTGGCGCGGGATTCCACCCGGTAAGTGCGTCCGGCGACGGTGGACCAAGTGAGGGTGAAGCCGCTGCCCGGGATGGCCTGGACAGAAGCCACTTTCAAACGGGAAGTGGCATCGAGCGGGTTGGTGCCGTCGTAAACTTCTGCGGCGTTGGTGATGCCATCGTTGTCGTTGTCTCCGGCCGAAGTGAGCGATCGTGTTGGATTGCTGGCGGAAGTCGGGCTGGAGGCGATGGCGGTGTTGTTGGGATTGAGGGTGGTGACGGTGGCCGTGGCCGTGACTCCGTCGGGGATGCCGGTGACGGTGTAGGACGTCAGGGTGGTTTCGAAATTCTGGACCACACTGTCACTGCGGGTCACGGTGAGGCGGTAGCGTGGAGTCAGACCTCCGGCATCGACGACAGGGCTCCAAGTAAAGGTGACCGATCCATCAAGGGCGTAGTCGCCGACAAGGGGCGCGGAGGAAGGTGCGGGCAACGGTGTCACGTCATAGAGCTTGAGGTATTGGGCCTCGAAAGGGGCGGTGGCCCAGGCACCGTCGGTGGAGGGCACCGGATTGAGTGAAACAAAGACCCCGTTGGTGACGAGGTCCTCACGGGTGAACCCATTGGTGCCCCAAAGGAAAACATCGCGACGTCCATCGTATTCATTGTTGGGGCCGAGGTAGGCCGCGATGTTTTTGACGTTGTAGCGTCGGCCGCTTTGGAGGCCCATGTTATCGGCCAAAGCCGTGGGGATGCCAAAGGTATTGGACTGGGCGTTGGTGCGGTCCAGGTTGAGGAAGGCCAGAACCACATCGCTGGTCGCGGGCGAAGCCCCGCTGGTCTGGTACTTGGCCACGGCGAATATGTCGGGGTCGGCGGTGCTGTTGCCATTGGGATTGAGGAACCATCGGTTGGAGGAACGGAGGGCGGGGCTGAAGCCACGGGCCAGACCGACACCGGAATAGGCCGGGATGAGGTTGGCCACGCCAAGGGTGTTGGAGGCCCAGGCCGTCCATTGTGGCTGCATCGAGTTGTAGCGTTTGAAGTGGGGGATGCTCTTGCCAAAATTCAACTCGTAGAAGTCAAAGCTGAGGCTGGCAGCCGTGCCGATTTCCTGGCCATACATCACCATGGGGGCCCCGTCGATGGTGCTGCCGACCGCATAGCGGATGAAGGCCTGCCAGGGATCGGAGTAGCCCGCTTCGTCATGGGAAGTGTTGTTGAGCAGGACCAGACCCTGACCGTAGGCGTTGCGCCGTCCTTCAAAGATGTCGCGGTATCCGGTGGTGGTGGTGGCCGACTGGAAGGGAAAAACGATGTTTTCATTGAGAAGTTCGAAATGACGGTTGGAACGGTAGGTGACTTCGCCGCCGTCAAGCGACTCGGTCATGAACACAAAGCTCCATTTGTGGGAACGGGCCACGTTGATGGCGTATTCCCAGAATTGCGGGGGCATGCCTTGGCCGAAATCCGCACGCAACCCATCGATGCCCTTGTAGGATTGATCGGTCAGGGAACTGCCGGCGGGCAGGCCGGTTTTCTCCAGCCAGTAGGGCACGTAGGAGGCGAAGTACTTCCAAACCCCACGGGTGACCGCCTGGGTCGAGCCGGCAGCACCGTTCAGCGATGACATATCGATGGTATCGGTCTCGATTTTGACCGTGTTCCGACTGGTATCCGCATCCGGATAGCCGGTGACCAGAGTGGCGTAGCGTCCGAAGAAGACATCCTTGACGTCGTTCCACTTGCCGAAGTCGTTGCGGTCGGGAGCGGCGGCGACATCACCAGCGGAGGAAGCGGGAACGGAGTAAGCAGTGCCCGCGCCACCGGCCGAGGAATAGAACCTGGCTTCGCGGTCCTTTATTTTGTCGGTGGCACTCCAGCCCGAGGTGTTGAGCCCCGCGGCGGAAAAGACATTCAATCCAATCTGGTCGATTTCACAGTCGAAGGCGGTGTGGTTGAATGGGGCGTCGAGGATGATGCTGATCCCCTTGGTATCGGCGATGGAGACGAAGTTCTGGAATGCGGCCATGGAGGCATTGCGGGTATTGCCCTGGCTCATCTGTTCCATCACTTGGAAGAAGTTCTTCACGGCATAAGGGCTGCCGGGATCGTAGGGGGTTCCACCGGGGGCTTCGCGGCCCTCGATTCCATTGGGATGGATGGGCTGGAACCAGATGGCATTGGAACCGGTCTTGAGGAGATAATCCAGGTTCCAGCGGGTGTTGTCGGTCAGGCTTTCAAAGGTCGAACGCTGGGCAAAGGTCGGCCCGGTGGCATCGACATTGAGCACATTGGCCTCGTAGATGCGGAGGTTGCGAGCGAGTTGGGGAGCCACGGTGATGCAGTGGTCACGCCGGCCGGAGGATGAATACCAGATCCAGGTCGAATTCCCGGAAAGACGATAACGGGCGGTGAGGCGATAGGCCCCGGTTTTGGTGGCGTTGACAGTGAGGGAATAGGTACCGTTGCCTCCGGCCAGGGGGATGGCCTGGAAGTAGCCATTGGCCGGGTAGGCACCGCCCGCGTAGCCCGATGGCTTTTCATCGGGGGGTGTGGGGGGAACGATGCCATCGTCGATGCCATCCGCGTCGGCGTCATCATCGGCGCGGTCCCGGTTGTTGAGGTTGGTCCAAACTTCGGCCTCGGCGGTGTTGAGCGCACCGGTATTGAAGGTGAAAGTGACGGGGACCGATTGGGCCTGGAGTTCATCGATGTAAAGCTTGGTGGTGGTGTAGTCGGCATTGAGTGCCCCGGTGGTGGCGCTGCTGACGGTCAGGGAAAAAGGGGCCGCACCGACGGTGACGCTGAAGGGACTGGCCTGGGCATCGGATTCGGTCAGGGACTGGGCACTGACACCGCCCGAAGTGTAGAGGTAGGTGGTTGATTTGTTGGAAAACGTGACCCTGAAGTAATATTGAAGGGTGGAACCGGGAGACCCAGTAGTCACCGAAGCGCTCCAGAACTGGTTGTCGCCGTTGTTGGCGGCGAAAGAAAGCGCCACCGATGACCAAGCGCCGCTGTTGCCGGTCCGGTAGTAGAGTGTACCACCGGTCTGGTTGTTGTTCCCGCCGTTCCGCCAAACCCCCTGGTAAAGGGTTGTGCCCACCCCGGAACCGGGACTCACCGGAGAACGCATGGAAATACCGCCGGGTATGTCCGTCGTATTCGAGGGGATATGCCAGAGATTGGTGACAATCTGGGCCGGAGACGAAATGACCGCAGCCAGCAACAGCAATACTGTGATGGAAAGGCTTTTGAACGGAGGGAGAGTGGTGGATGCATTCATGGCGAAGTGACGAGGACCCGGTAGAACCGGCGGCCGGGCAGGGTGCCGCTGTCGGTGACTGTTTGGTTGTTGCCGTCGCCCGGAACCGGTGAACCCAAAGGCTGCCAATCCGTGGGGGTCAGGCTGTTGCTGAACTGCACCTGGTAGGTCAACCCGGAGAGGGTCGGGAAGGTGATGTCAAATCCGGAAACAGGGGTCCCGGCCAGGGTGGCGGAACGTCCGCTGGCGGCATTGTTGGGGTTGGATCCGATGCGGTACTCCACGTGGTTGGTCAGGCCATCGTTGTCGGCATCGCCGGTCGGATTGGCATTGAGATTGCCAAAGTTGGCGGTTTCCCAGTCGTCCGGGAGGGTGTCCCCGTCGGTGTCATTTTCCGGGAGATCGGTTCCGAGGTCGAAGCCGAGCGTGAGGGTATGGGGCCCCGCTCCGGTGAGCTCGGCTTCCAATTGGTGGGTTTGGGCCTGGTTGCGACGCAGGACGGTGGTGAAGCCGGAGGCGGCCACGTCGGTGGCGGCAGCGTTGATCTGTGGAGCCTCGACCCAGGCCCGGACCACATCGCCCCCGCGGGTGTTGGTGATGCTCGCCCGGGTGGCGGTGGCCGCCTCAGCGGAGAGGCCGGATTGCCCCTGGAGCATGAGGGCGAGGAGGTTCGGGGACAGGCCGAAGCGGATGTAAGCCTTGTTCAATCCGGTCAGGGTGTAAGTGGCGCGGATTTTTTCCGAGGCGGCCGCCGGGATGCGGATCGTTTTGCTGATACCCCCACTGGTGAAGGTCCAACCGGTGCCGTCCGGGGCCGGGGCGACGGTATAGACAGAATTGACGCCGCTGTTGGAGCCGGCATTGGAGGTGTTGACCGTCCACCAGTCTTTAAATCCACTGGTGCGATAGGCGGAGAGGATGGTGGTGGCGCCGACAAAATTGGAGGCCCCTTCATCTTCGGTGTCCGTGCCGCTGTAGGAGGCAAAGTTGCCCGCGACCTGCCATAGACGCCCGGTGAAGGGGTCGCGCATCCAGGCGGCGGTCATGCGTCCGCCCTTGGCCTCGAACAGGGCAAAGACCCGGGAATTGTAGAGGAGATACTCGTTGGAGCCATCAAGGTCGATGTCCGCGGCCTCGGCGGCGAGGGTGGAGGAAGTGGCGGAGTTGGCCCATTGCTGGACCCGGCTGTAAACGACCGCATATCGGGCCTGGGACTGGGCATATTTGGCGAAATCGGCGAGGGTTTGGTTGCTGTCACTGTCGGGATAGATATAGGCACCGGTGCTGAACTTGGAGAGGTCGTTGTTGCTGGTGTTGTGGAAGGCGGTCTGGAACATGGCGGCGTGGAAAACACTGCCGGCCAGGTCGGCGAGGCTGGAGAAGAAGGTTGTGCCGGCGAGGGTCTGCCAGACGGTGTTGGCATGGCCACTGGAACCCACCTGTCCGAAGGGGGTGGTGGCGCCAAAATTGCGCCCGGCCAGGCCCTGTTCATTGGCCGAGCCATTATACCAGTTATCGTAATTTTCCTGGGTGGCGTGGTCGATCCAATCCTTGGCCGTCTGGATGAGGTTGAGCCCGGAGCCACGGGCCACGGTGCCCCAAGTGGTGTAGGTATTGCCGTCCTGGCCCTTGTAGGCCACCGAACCGTTGATGATATCGCCCGCCGTGACCACCCGGATCCAGGGGCGGCTGGCCAGCCAGCGGACGTTGGCGTCGTAAGAGGAAGACTTGGCATTGTCGGCAAAATCCGCCATATCACGCCAGAGAACGACCACTTGGTCCTGGACCGAACTGCGTGCGCGACGGGAAAGCAACTCACGCACCGGTTGGGAGGCCCCCTCATCGAGGGTCTGGTCGAGGTATTCCGAGGTGGTGTCGTGGATGGGGAAAATTTTCACGCCATTGACCTCATTGAGACGGAAGCCGTCGGTGCCTAGGGCGGAGGTGCGTCCAAACCACTTGACCAAGTGGCGGGTCTGGTCGGCGAAGGTGTGGGTGTAACCCATGGCGGCGATCTGGGCCAGGGTTTCGTCGTCCAAAACCCGTTCCGGGGCCCAGAACGCCTGGCGGGAGGCGGTGGCATTGCCGGCCCCGTAGATGGAATCCAGGAATTTGTCTGCTAGCAATTTGTTCGCGTGATTGAAGGCCTGCGGGAAGTATTTCGGAATATGGTCGGCGTAAGTCGACCCCAGGATCGTGGCATTACCACCGGAAACCAGGGCGGCAATGCGGGCGTTTAGGGAGGGCCCGTCGTTGGTCGCACCCGGGGCGGGATTGACGGCCCATTGCAGGGCCGAGGCCAGCGTCGGGGTGACGTGGAGGGTCAATGGAGCGTGGTAATTCTCGTGGGTTTGCAGCATGCGGAAGTAACCCGCCGCCCCGGAACTCGCCCCATTGTGGACCAAAGTCTGGATGGCACTGGCCGGCAGGATCGAATGGTTGCCGTGGGCCAGAAGCATGACCTTGGCCGCCTTGCCCCGGTCGTTGTTGCTGGAGCGTCCGAAGAAACTCGTCAGCTTGCCATTGAGGCGGATGTTGTCCTGGTCCTTCCAATAATCGGAAGCCAGCCAGTCGTCCCCAATGGTGTCGCGGATGTCATTACGTCCGCCGATGTCGCCCGGACCCACGGGACTGTTCTGGGTGCCATCGCGGGTGGTGAAGACCTGGAAATTGAGCGTGGAGGGGTCACCCAGCCAACCGGCATCGAGGAGAGCCTGGCGCTGGACGGCGATTTCCACCGCATCGTATTTGCTCGACCAGGCAACGGCATTGAGGCCATTGGCGGTGATGCCGCGCCGCTCGACCCCGAAAGCCTCGTTGGGTGTCTGGACATCGGTGGTGGTGTTGTTGCTGCGATTGGTGTCCACCAGAACCGCGCCGGAATTCTGCCCGTATGCGGCGACTACGACTTCCCAACGCATATCGGTGGCGATATCCACGGAATCCGGGAGTGCGCGCTCGCCGACGGCGGTGTTGCCGGTGTCGATGACCACGTAGGCATCCACTTCGCCCTGTTCGGCATTGGCGGCGAGGTCGACGAGGTCGACGCGGAAATACACCTTGCCATCTCCGCCGGAGGCAACCGCCCCGCCATCGCGGAAGGAGAAGGCGACGATATCGCGGGAATTGTCGTAATTGTTGGTGCGATAGACGTCGGCGCCCTGGCTGCCGCCCTCGTTGTATTCATCGAGTGCGAGCAGGTCGTTGTGGGTCCAATCAGTGAAGGTGCCGATGCGGATCGTGCCCTCCCCTCCCCCGCTGCTGACCACGGTGATCTGGGTCGGATTGGTATTGGCCGCCAACTCCTGGGCATTGGTCAAGCCGTCGTTATCCAAGTCCCCACTGGCGCCCATCTGGGGATTGCCGTCATTGGGATCAGCCGAGCGCATGCTGTCCGTTCCGTTGTCGAGCGGGTCGAGACCGTATTGGACTTCCCAGCCGTCAGGCAGGCCATCACCATCGGTGTCGGCTTTGAGGGGATCGGTTTCCGTCCAAGCTTCACCCGCATCGTACACGCGGTCGAGGTCGGTGTCGCCGTTGATGAGACCGTTGGCATTCTTGTCCTCGCCGTAACCATCGACAAGGCCGTCGCCATCGCTGTCCGCCTTGACCGGGCTGGTTTCGGTCCAGGTTTCGAAGGAATCGATGATGCCATTGGGCCAATCACCGGCGTTCGGGCGGGCGGTGGCATATTGGGTCCGGGTGGCGGTCAGCGGGAGCGTTTTTCCATCCCCGTCGGTCCAGCCGTTGCGATTGGCGTCCTCGATGCCATCGGGCAGTCCGTCCCCGTCGGTGTCGGGGTTGGAGGGATTCGTGACCGAACCGGCGGCCTGGCGGGTGCGGCTGTCCCCCTGGCTGGCCGAGCCAACGCCGGGGACGTAGCCGTTGTTTTCCAGAACGGCATAAAGCGGTGGGTCCATGTCGCCGATGAAATTCGGGAAACCGTCGCCGTTGGTGTCCATGGTGGCGTTGGTGGTGGCACTGGCGGCGGTGCGCCAGCCGACCTCGAGGCCATCGGGCAGTCCGTCACCATCCGAATCCGGGGTGTTGGGCAGGGTGCGTCCGTAGGCGTAATAAACGTGCACATCCCCGTTGGTCCAGGTTTCGGCATTGCCGGTGGGGAGTTCCTTGGGATTGGTTTCGTCGATGTCGATCAACCCGTCGTCGTCGTCGTCGTTGTATTCATCGACGTCGGTGGCGACGGATTCGCGCAGGACCACCAGGGCACTGCGGGTGTCGCTGGCCGACTGGCCGTTGGTGGTGGAAGTTGTAGCAGCGACCAAATTGTAAGTTCCAGGGGCGGTGATCAACCAGCGGAAATCCCAATACTTGGTCGTGCCCACGGTTTCCACCGTGGTGCCTTCCCAAACGTTGTTGCTGTTGCTGTCGGTGAAGGGCTCCCCGTCGTCGTATTTGCCGTTCGAGTTGCTGTCGGTGAAGGGCTCATTGACCAGGGTGATGTTGCCGGTGAGATAACTGAGCGAGAGGCCGGTGACCGTCATGCCGGTGGTGACACGCACGGTGGAGATGGTGGAATCGGCCCCCGGGCCGTCCGGCAGGACGATTTCGACGGGTTTGCCGTCGGAGCCGAGTTCGGCCGGTTGGGTGATGAGGACGTAGGGCTTGGTACTGGGGTTGGCCACGACCAGGCGGAAGGCCTGGAGCACGCGGTTATCGGGGTCCGGGAACCGGTATTCGACCTTCAATTCGTGGAGGAAATCCGCCACGTCGTTGTACAGGTTGGGCAACGGGACGGACAATTCATGATATGCGCCGCCCGGGCCGAAGCTGCCGTAGTTGATGGCGAATCCCGAACGGCTCTGGGCAACCCCGTTGGCGGAGAAGGTGAAGCGGTTCTTCAAGTCGGTCTCGCTCAATCCATTGGCCAGTGATTTGGAGAAGTAGACCTTCATGGTGTAGTTGTCGTCCACACGGTCGCCATCGTTCTGTGGCCAGGCGATATTGATGCGTTCAAGCGGCCCGCGGGTCTGGACGGTGCGTTGCAATTCGGTGTAGTGGCCGACGGTCGCGTTGAGGGTGAAATTGCGCGAGGATGAGGCTTCGAGCAGACGAAGCGTGAGGGTGGCGGAGTTGTCGGAGGGAATGTTGGTGTAACGCAGACGCCATTCCTTGGCGTAGGTGCTGGTCACGGCCGGGTTGGCCGTGACCTCGGTGGCCCGGGCCCAGGCCATGGGGATGTCGTCATCGTAGGCTCCGTTGCCGTTGAGATCGGTGAAGGCCTCCCCGGAATCGCGCACACCATTTTGGTTCTCATCGGTGAAGGGCTCGAAGCCGTCACCATTGCCATTGAGTTTGGCGGTGGCCGAGTCGTTGTTGCCAGCCTCACTGTCGTCGATATTGTACCAGACTTCTTCGACTGTGGGATCGGTGCGGATGACCACTTCGTAGGAAGAACCGCCGACGGTATCGCCATTGTTCTGCGGAAAGGCCACCTCGCCGCCCGGGGTGACGGCATCGTAGTAGAAGGTTTGCGTGAACGTCTGGTAGAGGGCGGCCTGGGTTGAGGGATTCCGGTTGAGCAGGGCCTTGGCCCGGAGGACGTGGAAGCCTTCTTTCAAACCGGTGGTGAGGGAATTGTAATCGTTGTGAAGGTGATGCTGAACGGTGGCCGGGTCGAAATTGTTGACCCGGAAGGTGGTGAGCATCTTCTTTTTGTAGGCCACGGAGGCGGCGTCGGCCGGCCACCAGGAGGCCTGGATGCCGTCGCCGTTCTTGAACAGCCCGATTTTGTAGCGGAAGGTGCTGCCGGGGGCCGGCTTGGGGATATCGACCGTGTTCCACCAGTCATCGGGATTCTGGTTGTGCTGGAAGAGCATCTCGGCGACTTGGGTGGTGCCCCGGCCGATACCGCCCGCGCCCTCGGGATAGGAGCCGTCAACCGTGTAGTAAACAAACATCTTGAAACCCGCGCCCACTGAATTGCTTTTGGCCCAGAGAGTGAGGGTGGTGGCGCCCTCGGAGTATTGGGCATCGCCAACGCCCGTGGTGCCGTTTGCGCCTCCGACCGTCTGGGCCGGGTCGTGGTAGATCCAGGCGGCTTGGCGACCGCTCTCGGTGCTGTAGTTGTTGGCTCCAGCAGGGCCGTTGTTGATGGTGAAGTTTCCCGAACCGATGACCTTGGAGTATGTCTCGGCTCCGGGTGATCCGATCTGGCTGCGTGCGGTATCAACGGCCGCAAATTTCTCCGGGTGCTGGCGGTCGACAAAAGTGGGTTGTTCGTAGCCTAGCCAGGTATCAGTGCGAACGGCGGGCGGGTTGTCGCGCTTGGCCGGATCGGTGATGCCGGGGGGCACGGTGCCGTTGAGATCGACGCCCCCGTCGAGTTTGAGCATGATGTTTTCCGCCGAACCGTCCGCCCGGGCCAGGATGGTGAGGGCGCTGCCGGATTTCACCACTGGCACGGTGGTCTGGTAGGTGAAAGGTTCGGGTGTTTCCCCGGGCGCATAACCGCGGTTGGACAAGCCCAACGGGTTGAAGGATTCGTCGCCGTCCGGCCCGTCCTCCCGCTTGACGGTGATGCGGGGCACTTCGACTCCGTTCTGGTAGAGCGTGATGGCGGACTCCGGCCAGAGGGTCGAGAGTTCGGGAGTGCGGTAGCCGAAGATGAAGTAGCCGCCCGGCGGGACGATCACCGAGGACAATTCGCTGCCAAATTTATAGAAGCCCGTCTGGTTCGAACCATTCGGACCGGTGGCGTATTGGTAAAGATAGGCCCCGGCCGGAAAACTGTGACTGAAGGCGCGCGACTGTCCGGCCGCAGTGTTGTCATTGAGCATGACGACCATGGTGATTTCGTCAGCGGCATTGCCCACGCGGGTTGAGCCGTCGGGGTTGCGGTTGTCCCGTCGCTCGTAGGCGAGGAAATCGTTGTCGCCCCAGCGACCGACCTGGAACCCGCGGGAAAAGTCCTGGTGAATCTTCAGCAGGTTGGGGATGCGGGGATCGGCAAACTGGCCGAGGAAGGCGGTGTTGGCATGGCGGGGGAACGCCCCACCGGATTCGCCGAGGGTTTCCGCCTGGTGGTAGCCGTCGGTGTAAACCAGGCCCAGCCCCTCGCGGGTGTAGTACATTGCATGTTGGAGCTGGCGCATGGCGGAATAGTCACTGTCGTGGCTGTTGGCGTGCATGACGCCCAGCGACGGGGAAAATCCGCCGCCTCCGGCACTGTCCAGCCCCAGCAGGGTGCCCCAGGGGCTGCCGAGCACCCCGTTGAGTTTGGAGCGGAGGTCGTTGTCGACCAGGCGCATCCCGGCGTCCCAATAACCGGAGTAACCGGGAGGCGAGCCCAGGTGTTCACCAAAAACCATGGCGTCGTCGCGGCCCTTCTCGGTGTCGAAGACGGAATCCCGATGGTTGCTGTCGGAGAAGCCGCGGGTGATGTTGAACTGGCGCTGCACGCCGCCGAGGTAGCCGGCATCGCTGCTGTCCTTGTTGGCCCCGCTCTGCTGGCCAAAAAAGTAATCAGGGACGTGTTTGACCGCATCGAGCCGGAGTCCGTCGGCCCGGGTCCGGTCCATCAGCCAACGGGCGTTGCGGATGAGGTAAGCGCCGACATCTTCTTTGTAAAAATCCGGGTTGGCGGCGATGATCCCCGTGGTGATCCCATTGTTGGTGCCAAAACCAACATAGGTGCCGTTGGGCAGCCGGTCGTAGTATTCCGGATTGTTGGGGTGGCGCACGAAGGAGTACTTCGGGTGGGTGGAACCCTCGGTGCGGCCGAAGTTGGCATTGGGGGTTTCATGGGCGATGTCGATCAAATCGGCCAGACCGAGGTTCTGTACCTGCCAGGCACTGCCCCAATCCCGGGTGTTGTCCCACTTGCGATAGAATCCGTCTTCCGTCACGCGGAGGTGGAAGTCCTCGGGAACCATACCGGGATAGATATCGATGGCCGTTTGTTCATTGTAGCCCGGAACATCGAAGGCCCGGTGGTTCATGATGTTGTCGAAATAGACACGGATGCCGAAGCGGTGGGCCACTTCCATGAGGTGGAGCAATTCGGCCTCGGTGCCGTAACGTGTGCGCACCGAACCCCGTTGGTCCTTCGAGCCCAGATCGAAAGGATCCCAAAGGTCGTAGCCCACAGACAACCCGCCACTGCCCTTGGTCGGAGGTGGCAACCAAAGCGAGGTGTAACCGGCCTCGGCCAATTCCGGCATCTTGCGGGTGATCTCCGCCCAGCTGGTGTTGAAGTACTGCAACATGGCCTCGGCCCGCGCCGGGCGCGGGGCGAAGCATGTGAACAGCAGGCCGCAGGCGACCAGCAAAGCCCCGAATGGACGGCAATTCTTCATGCAATGGGAACCCGGGAATAACCACCAGTGCCGCCACAGGAGCCGGTTGGCGTAACTGTTTCAGCAAGAATGGCTAAATAACCCGGCCTGTCTGCAAAATAAGCGATGTCAGCGATCGTTGCAAAAGGGATTCAATTAAACAGTTCAAGTAATCCGGCTGGCAAGTCCGCCGGGTTCGAATACGATCTCAGGATGGCGGTCAACATGGCGGATATCGCCCGGGTCGCCGGGGTGGGTAAAGCGACGGTTTCCCTGGCCCTGCGCAATGACACCCGGCTGCGCGAGGAAACCCGCCTGCACATCCAAGGGGTGGCGGAGCGCCTTGGCTACACGCCCAATGCGGTGGTGGCCAACCTGATGGCCCAGCTCCGCGCGAGCAAGAATCCCAAATACCAGTCGACCCTGGGTCTCTTGAACGCTTCAAATCATCCCGATGCCCTCCGCACGAACTTCACTTTCCGTACTTGGACCGAGGGATTGGCCGCCCACAGCGCCGAATTGGGCTATGGATTGGATGAATTCTGGCTGCGCGACCCCGCGGTGGATCCGGCCCGCCTGCGCCAGATCCTCCGCGCACGCAATATCCGGGGGGTCGTCATAGCCGGGGTGCTCGAGCACCGGGAAATCCCCGCCCGCTTCGATCTCCTCTGGCGTGACCTTGCCTGTGTGGTCGTCGGGGTCCGCCCGGAACGGCCCGCCCTGCACTTCGCCTGCAACGACCAGTATTCCACCGCCTTGCACGCGGCAGAAGAATTACAACGTCTGGGTTACCGCCGCCCCGGCCTGGTCATCGACCCGGCCATCGAAGAAAACATCGATCACCGCTTCACCGCGGGTTTCTACTCCGGGCCGCCGCGATTCGAAGAACGCCTGCCCGGCTGGGACTTCCACACGGAGCAAAAAACCGGTTTTTTCCAATGGCTCAAGCGACACCACCCGGACGTCGTGGTCACCACCCATCCGGAGATCCGCTCCTGGCTGAAAGAACACGGGCTGGCCTGTCCGAAGGACATCGGATTGATCCATTTGGACCTCACCCGCGAGGTCGAGGGCTGGAGCGGGATGAAACAAAGCAATCACTTGGTCGGGGCCTTTGCCGTGGACCTGTTGATCGGACAGCTGCACCGGAATGAAAAAGGCATTCCGGAATGTCCGAGGTGTATGATGGTGGAGAGCCTCTGGGTTCCGGGGAGCACCGTGCGACGTTCCGCCGAGGAGAAAGTGCCGGGGCGGAAAAAGAAAAAAACCGCTTGAGCAGCAAACCCGGCCAAGCCGGACGTGTTATTTGAAACTGACCAGGTCGTCCACTTTCAGGCCCTTGTCAGTGCCCTTGGTGGGATCTTGCTGGACTTTGTTTTTCCCGAAGCTGATGGCGATGACCGTCCGGCTCAGGTTGCTGTTCTGGGCCGAATCGTAATACTCTAACATATTGTTATAACTGGTGTCGAGCTTGACCGCATAGGGCGTCCCCCAGGGATCGTAGAATTTATTGTCCGAGCCGAGGCCGTCCTTGAATGAGCCGGACGATCCTTTGGCCGCGCGAAATTCCATGAAGACGATCCTGCGCTGGTTGAGGTTGTTGTAAGCCTCCCCGCTGAGAACCCTCATCAGTTCGTCGTTGTTGTCCTGGAACCAGCCTTCGGTCGCTTCCGGACCGTCACTGCTGGACACTGAAGTCGTCGGCAGCACGCCGTATTCGATTTCGTAAGACTTCACCGCGGTAACCAACTGGGACAGATCGCTCTTGGCCTTGGCCACCTGGGCGGCATCCAGGGCCCGGTTGACCGCCGGCACGAGCAGCGCGGCCAGGATGCCGATGATCACGATGACCACCAGCATCTCGATGAGGGTGAAGGCGCGGGTGGATCGTTGCGTATTTGATTTCATGGTATCATCAGGTTAGGTGACTGGCGAAACAGTGAGGACGGCGGTTTCCGCACACTCCGGACGGACCACCCGGGGGGCCCGTCCGGAAGCACGGATGATCCGGGCCAGGCGCTCCATTTTTTGGTTCAGACCCGTATCGCGCTCCCAGTCGGCCACCGTCTGGTCCATCCGGCGTGTCCAATTGGAGTCGGCCACCGCACCGGGAACATTGAAGCGCTCGGTCGTTCCGAAAAGATCGGTGATCATGGCCACCGCGATCCACGAATTGGAATGGAAAAGGGCCGTGAGCAGGGCCTCGCGCAGGGCGTCGTCGAAGGCCACTTCCCCGGCGCGCCAGCCGGTGTCGGCGAAATCCAATAGCTGCTGCATCTGCGCCCGCACCCCTTCCGCCTTGGCCCCGGCCTCCTTGTCTCCTGCGGCCGCCGCCGCCAGGATGGCGTCCCATTTTTCCCACATCGTCCGCAGCGGGTCGTGGTCATGGGTGGCGTAAGTGGCCAGGGACAGGCGTTCGTAACCTGATCCGGGCAGAAGGCTTCCGTTGGGGGCGGTCTCCCACATCGGGATCTTGAAGCCGGCAATGCCCAACGACGCCAGACTGGGCCGTACGTAATCCGGCACCACGCCCAGATCCTCGCCCACCAGCCGGAATTCACCGACTTCTTCCAATACCATCCGCAGCAACACCTCGCCCCCCTGCCGGTTGGCCAGACGATCTTCCAGACTGTCATCCCCCCGGGGCAGGAAACCCGGCAAGCGCCCACCGGTGCGCACCCGGGCCTCCTCCTCGGACAAGGGGAGGAATTCGTCATTGCGCTGCGGACGCCAGGGAAAACTGTAGATGCGGTAGAAACCCAGGATATGGTCGATGCGGAAGAGGTGGAAAATCGAGCGGACTGTCGCCACACGCTGCCGCCACCAGTCGTAGTCCAACTCCCGGAGCACATCCCACCGATAGTGCGGGATGCCCCAGTTCTGGCCCCATTTCTCGGTGAAGGGATCGGATTTGAAGATGCGCTCGGGAGGGGCACCGCCGGACCAGTCGAGCTCGAAGATCTCGCCGCGGGAAAAGACATCGGCGCTGTAGTAGCTGACGCCGATCGGGACATCGCCCATGAGGGCCACACCCAGACGGTCGCAGAGTTGGCGGACTTCATCCCACTGGAGGAAAGCCTGCCATTGGACGTAAATATGGAACTTCATCTGGCGGGCCAGATGGCGGCGGCGCTCGCCGTTTTGTGCCTCCAACCAGCGACGGGCACTGGCCACCTTGCGGATGTCCAGGGGCCAGAGATCCCACTGCTCCGTCCGCTGCTCTTCCATCAACACGCGGAAGAGCGCGTAGTCTTCCATCCATTCGGCCTTCGATTGACGGAAGGCGGCGAAGGCCCGGGCGCGCGGGGCCTGGGCGGGAATGTCATTTTCAAAGGCCTCAAAGGCGCGCCACAACAAGGCGAGTTTCAAGGCTTTGACCCGGCCATAATCCACCGGGCCTGAGCGCAGGGAAATCAAATCGTAGCGGGCACATTCCTCTGCAAAAGCCGCCGGGTCGAGATCGACCAGGCCCTCGGGGTCGGTGCGGAGGAGAACCGGATCGAGCGCGGTGCTGCTGATCGCGTTGTAGGGGCTGTTGTCCGCCCCGGTTTCATTGATCGGGAGAATCTGGACCAAATGGAGGGCATGACGACGGGCCCAATGGATGAATTCGATCAAGGCAGCCGTGTCCCCGATGCCCAAGTCCCCTTCCCGCCGGAGGGCAAATACCGGAACCAGAACGCCTGCCACCTTCTGTTCTGGATGAATGTTCATAACCGCCGCCACGGAACGTCGTTGCTTTCAACTTACGATCTACTACTAAGCAGCAACGAGGGCGATGACTATTCTTTGAACAGTTCAATCAATTCCAAGATTTGCAAGCGTCGTTTGCAGGGGCGGATCAACAACTGCGCCTTGTGAAGTCAGGAACCGCCGAGGAGGAACTCCACGTCGGTATCCGTCTGGTCGCCAATCAGGACATAAAAGTTCCGGGGCGAATTCCAGGCCAGCGTGCGGTGGCCCCCGAAAGATTCGCGCAGGATTTGCCCGTCCGGCGGCAGGGCGTTGAGTTGGTTGCGCGGGATGACGAAAACATGCATCAACCGGCCGTTCTTCTCCAGGCACATGCCACCCACCTTGCGTCCGCGCCATTCCAAGACCGAGCAGGCCACGGCCCGCGCATCGGTGAGGAAAGGCGGCAGGTCATTGAGGAGGGGTGCCTGCTTTTCCGCCAGCCAGGCCAGAGCTTCCCCGGTGCCCGGCACCTCGTGGGTGGGCTTGAACTGGCCGGTGGACACCATCGTTCCAATGTCCTTCCGCATCTCCGTGTAGGTGGCGGCCAGCAACCGGGGGCGGGTGAAGCCCGGCTCGCTGACCATCCAGCCAATGGCCCCCAGAACCAACAGGCCGGCGGCCAGTGCCCAAACTTGGGGTTGGCGCCAAAAGGGAAAGGTCACGACTTTTTCCCGCCCGTTCAATTGCGAGAGGAGATCGGCGCGCAGCCTCTGGGGCACGGGCAGCGAGGCCAGGGCCCGCACGACTTCACGGTCCTGCTTTCGCTCCGCTTCCAGCCAAGTGCGCAGTTCCGGATCGTTTTGGGCAAAAGCCAGCGCCTCCCGCACCGCGGGGTCCGCATCGTCCTGCCCATCAGGCCGGGCGCAGGCGAGGATGAGTTTGGCTTGTTCCTTATCCATGATCTTGTTCCAAAGCCGGGCGGCCCGGCTGGCCCATACCATTACGATGCACGGCGCCTTCCTTTTGTTTCAAAATATTCCGCAATTGTTCTTTCCCCCGGGAAAGCCGTGACATGACTGTCCCGATCGGGATCCCGAGGATCACCGCAATTTCATGGTAGGAATGGTCGTCGAGGTAAAAAAGCCCAAGCGGGGCGCGGTACACTTCCTCGACCTGGCCGAGGGCTTCCATGACCAAGGCTCCGTCCATCTGCCGGGCGATGGGCGAATCAACAACCGGAAGTTCGTGTTCGACCGATTCCACCTCATGGTGCTGGAAGCGGGTCGCACGGCGCCGCGAACCAAGAAACTCCCGGTGCAGGGTGGTGAAAAGCCAGGTCTTCACCTTGGACAGATCGCGCAATTGCCCACCCTTGGTGGCCCAACGGAGGAATGTCTGCTGCACCAGATCGGCGGCATCAGCCTCGCGCTGGCTCAGACTGAGGGCAAAGCGGTAAAGCCCATCATAGTAGTCCGCGACCAACTGGTCGAAGGATAGACTGGACGGATCTTTGGCGGACTCCACGGCGAGGACTATTCCCGGGGTTTGTTCTTTTGTCGAGAGCGGGCGCATGCCCGCCGTCGTCCGTCATATGGAACCTGGCATCCGTCGCCAGATTTTACTCGGTCTCGAGGAATCCCTGGAGGTGCCGGATACGGGTGGGGTGGCGCATCTTGCGCAGGGCCTTGGCCTCGATTTGCCGGATGCGTTCGCGGGTGACCTTGAACTGGCGTCCGACCTCTTCCAAGGTCCGGCTGTATCCATCGACCAAACCGAAACGCTGCTCCAACACCGCCCGTTCGCGCTCGGTCAGGGAATCGAGGACGTCCTTGATCTTTTCCTTGAGCAGGGCGTAGGCCGTCATGTCCGAGGGGTTTTCCGCGCTCTTGTCCTCGATGAAATCACCAAAGGTGGTGTCGTCACTGTCCCCGACCTGGGCCTGGAGGGAGATCGGCTGCTGGGCCATCTTGAGGACCGCGCGGACGCGCTCGACCGGCATGCCGGTCTCTTCCGCCACTTCGTCCGGATTGGGTTCGCGCCCGAATTCCTGCACCAACTGCTTCTGCACGCGCATGAGCTTGTTGATGGTTTCGATCATGTGCACCGGAATGCGGATCGTGCGGGCCTGGTCGGCGATGGAACGGGTGATGGCCTGGCGGATCCACCACGTGGCGTAGGTGGAGAACTTGTAGCCGCGCTTGTACTCGAACTTTTCCACCGCCTTCATCAGGCCCATGTTGCCCTCCTGGATGAGGTCGAGGAACGACAGGCCGCGGTTGGTGTACTTTTTGGCGATGGAAATGACCAGGCGAAGGTTGGCCTCGACCATCTCGGTTTTGGCTTTGAGGGCCTTGCGGAGCCAGTTCTTCAACTCGCGGTAGTCGTGCAGGTATTGTTCCAGGGTCAACCGGCACTTGGTTTCTTTTTCCGCCAACTGTTGCAGGAGCAGCTTCTCATGTTCCTTGGCCGCCTTGCTCTTGGATTTGTTCTTTTCCAGTTTCTTGACCTCCATGCGGATGTCATGGATTTCCTTGGTGAACTGGTCGCAGACGGCGACGAACTCTTCGGTGATCTTCTGCTTGAAGAAAAATTTCGGATAGTAACGGGCCAGGGAAGCGTCGGCCCTGTCGTAGACCTTCTGCGCTTTGGACTTGGCCGGGGCCGACTTGACCTTGACCAGCTTGTCGTAGGCCTGGTCGACTTTCTTGTTCGCGGCCTGGACGTCACGCACGAGCCGCTTGAGCGACTTCATGTATTTCTCGCGGCTGTCGATCTTCTTGTCCTGGATGATGCGGTCGAAGCGTTCGCGGCCCTGGTCGAGCTTTTCCGCCAGGGTGATGTATTCCTCGGCAATGAACCCGAAGCGGTGGAGGAACTTCTGCACCATGGTTTCGGCGTCCTCGATGCGCTTGGAGATCTCGACCTCTTGCTCGCGGGTCAGCAGGGGCACCTGGCCCATCTGCTTGAGGTACATACGGACGGGGTCGTCGAGGATGTCGAGCTTGGCCTCGGTCTTGTCCTCGGCCGTTTCCTCCTCCTGCCCGGTGACGGCCTGTTTGTAACGGTCGACTTCGGAAGAATCAATGACATCGATCTCGCGGCGGCGGAGTTCGGTCAGGATGGTCTCGATCTGGTCGGGGTTGTTGACGCTCTCGGGCAGGGCCTCGTGGAGGTCGTCGAAAGTGAGGTAGCCCTGTTCCTTGGCCAGACGCATCAATTCCTTGATGCGGCCTTCCATCTCGGGATTACCGGCCCAAACCACGGGGGCACCTTCTTTTTCGGTATGATCACTCCGAGCAGAACCCGGGGCGGTCTGGAGCTTGAACTCGAAGGAAGGCGGGGGGCTTTTGGAGGCGGAGGCGGTTTTTTTGGGGGCGGCGGGTTTGGATTTCTTCACAGGGGCCTCGGTGGTTTCAGCAAAAATGCAACAAAAAGGACCGTGTCAAGCCCCTTGGCTCAAGCACGGCGAGCCCTAGAAGTTATGTGCTCAACCCCTTGAAGTCAAAAGCTTTTTCTCATTCAGCAGCACGGTCTGTTGTTTCATCAATTCGGCGCGCTCGGCCGGGCCCAGGGCGGGATTTTTCATTTGCTGGGCCAGGGCCAGTTCACGGTTGCGGATGTGGAGGAGACGGGCCTTTTTTTCCAACGCACGCAGGAAGTCGAGGAGGCCCTCCTCGGGCAGTCCCTCCAACAAACCGGTGCGCACCCCGGCCACCAGACGTTGTTCGCCGGGGGTGAGCAGGGGGAAGACCAGATTGATGTCCCCCAGGGCATCCTGGTTGGCGGCGTCGTATAGTTTTTCCACCACACCAGCCCCGGGCAATTCCGCCAGCCACACGGGCGCAATGGTGCGCTGGGCCTCGGCGGCCATTTCAGGCCGCGCCAGCAACAATTCGACCAGCTCACGGACCAGGGGATGGCAATCATCCGCGGTTCCGCGGGACGGGCCGGTGGCATCCGTGCGTGCGATCTCGCTACCCACGGGCTGTCGCGACGGTTCGTCCGCCCGCCGCCGCGGGACCTGGCGCTGGATCTCGGTCGTCAGGGCTTCGGCACTGGAGCCCAGGTGGATCGAGGCCTGCTGGATCAATTGTTCGCGGTAGGCCTGGTTCGGGATACGCCCGAGGAATGCGGCCACCGTCTCGATCACGCGCCGTCGCCCCTGGATGTCCCCGCCATGCCGGGCCGTCTGTGTGCGGATGAGGTAAAGCAGGTAGTCGGTCGGACGGTCGAGCAGGGCTTGGAACGCGGACCCGCCCTCTTTGCGGATGAACGAGTCCGGGTCATGGCCCGCCGGAAGTTCGACCACCTGGATGCCCAGATCGGATTGCACCAGCGCCTCCAGTCCGCCCTGCCCGCCCAGCAATACGTCGGCCAGCCTCTCGGCCGCCTTCTGGCCCGCGTTGTCGGCATCCAGACAAATGACCACATTGCGGGTGAACCGGCGGAGGATCTTGGCATGGTCGGCGGTGAAGGAAGTCCCCAGGGGCGCCACCACATGGAGGATGCCCGCGGCATGGCATCGGAGGACATCGATCTGGCCCTCACAAACCACCACCCGGTCGGCATCCAGAATGGCCCGCTTGGCCCGGTGGAATCCGAAGAGCACCCGGCTCTTGGTGAAGAGCGGGGTTTCGGGCGAGTTGACGTATTTGGCCGCTTTGGCCTCGGGGTCGAGCAGGCGCGCGCTGAACGCGATGACTTCCCCGGATTCGTTGGTGATGGGGAAGATCAGTCGCCCGCGGAAAAAATCGTAAACTCGGCCGGATTCCTCGTGCCGTTTGACCAGGCCGGCCTGGAAAAGAAGTTCCGGTTCGTATTTTTTTTCACGGGCCCAGGCGACGGTGTCGTCCCAGGCCTCGGGAGCGAAGCCGAGCCCGTATTCCTTGGCCCAGGACAGGGGGATTTCCCGTTCCTTGAGATAGGCCCGGGCCTGTTGAGCACGGGGATCGTGCAGGAGCAATTCCCTCCAGTGGGTGGCGATTTCCGCGTGGAGCGAAAGCAGCCGCCCGCGTGATTCGCGCTTCGTCCGGTCGACCGTGCCATCCTGTTCCGGGATCGGGATGCCCGCCTTCTCGGCCATTTTCCGCACCGCGGTGGGAAAATCGACATTCTCATAAAGCATGATGAACTTGAAGACATCCCCGCCGTTCCCGCTGCTGAAGCACTTGAAGATCTGCTTCTGGGGGTTGACGAAAAACGAAGGGGTTTTTTCCTTGTTGAAGGGACTGAGCGCCTTGTACGTGGAGCCGGAACGTTTGAGCGGCACATATCCGTCGATGACTTCGACGATGTCGACCGCCTGGCGGATCTGTTCAACGGTCTCGGGGGGGATCATCATGGACGCAGTTCCCGAAGATGGGCCCTTCCTGCGTGTTTGCCAAGCACCGGGCAAAAGCCTACAATCTTCTTTTCATGCCCATCCTTGTTCTCCGCATCAGTGTTCTGTTGGCGGCCATTCTGGCTGCGGCACCCCTGGCTGCACAAAACCTGCGGCCACAGGACGACGCCACCGCGCCGTCCACCCCGGCCAAGCCCAAGTCACGGGTGGTTCTGGTGGAAAAACCCGCGCTGGTCAGCCGATTCCAAGTCGACGAGGCGGCCGTCGCGGTCGAATTCAACCGCGCCCTTATGGCCCTGACCCGGAAGAACTCGGTCACCGAGGCCTGGCGTTCCCTCGTTTCCCCCGCCGATGTGGTGGGCTTGAAAATCAACACAGCGGGAGGCTCCATCCTCTGCACCCATCCTGCCCTGGTCGAGGCCATCGTCGCGGGCCTGGAAAAATCCGGCATCCCACCCGAACAGGTGGTGATCTGGGATAAGTTCGAGGACCAGATGCTCGCCGCCGGCTACGTGCCGATGCAACCCTCGAAAGAGTGGCGCTGCCAGTCGGTCGTCCCGGGGGCGGGATTCGACGGGGAAAAGTTCTTCTTCCATGAAATCGCCGGCCAGTTGATCTGGGGGGACCGCGATTTCATTGGAAAGGTGGAGAAATCGAACAACACCCTGCGCCAGCTCCTGGAGCAGGCGGCGGCCCCGCGGAAAAACGAAAGCCTCGACCCCTTCCGGGACAACTCCGCCCCCAAAGACGGCAAGAAGGAACCTCCCCCGCAGGTCAGCAACCGATCCTACTTCGCCCGTATCCTGACCCGCGATGTGACCAAAATCATCAATCTTCCCGTGCTCAGCGACCACGACCGCATCGGACTGAGTGGGTGCCTCTCCTCCCTCACCCTGGGCAGCATCGACAACCAGCGGCGCTTCCTCAACGACAGCCAGGCCGCGGCCGAGGCCATCGCCGATTTATATAGCAATGAATTGATCTCCAAAAAAACCATCCTGCACGTCATGGACGGCCTGGTGTGCCAGTATGCCGGCGGCCCGGCGTTCAACCCCCATTACGCCGCCTCCCCCGGTCTCCTCATGCTCAGCACCGACCCGGTCGCCCTGGACACCCTGGCCTTGGAACGCATCGAGGACGGACGACGCAGCCGGGGCGTGATCCCGGTCAGTGCAAAGGCCGGCCATATCGCCGAAGCAGCCTTGGCCGGCTTGGGCAATAACAAGCCAGAATTGATTGAAATCACCGTAATTCCTTAACTATTACGTTATAGTTCGTGTCTTTTGTTCAGCTTCCAAAGAGGCGAATTGATCATCAGCAAACCAAAGTAGAGTTTTCCGTTTTTCCCCTTTCCCCCCCCCTCCGACCCCGATAGATTGCAGCCGATGTCCTCCAGCCAAACGCTGAATTTCGAAAACGCCCGGGCTCTGTCCAATCTATACGTCGGCAAAACCGCCCTCTTGAAGAAAGCCGAAGAGGAGCTGGGGGTCAAAATCACCAGCCGCGATTCCTGGCTCAAGGTCGAGGGCACGAAGAAGGGCGTCGAATCCACCAAGGAACTCTTCCGGCAACTGCATCTGGCCCATCAAAACGGCATCCGCATCCGGGAGCATGAGTACAACTACGCCCTCAAAGCGGTCAGCACCGGCAAGGGCGAGGAATTGGAGCAACTGTGGGCCTACCGCGTCACCCTCTCGCCCAAAAAGGCCCCCCTCACCCCCAAGACGTTCTCCCAGATGGCCTATTTGGAGGACATCAAAAACTACGACCTGACGTTCGGCATCGGCGCCGCGGGTACCGGCAAAACGTTTCTGGCCATGGCCATGGCCGTGGCCGCCCTTCGCACGGAACAGATCTCCCGCATCATCCTCACCCGCCCGGCGGTCGAAGCCGGCGAAGCCCTCGGTTATCTGCCCGGCGACCTCCAGGAAAAAATCTTCCCCTACCTCCGGCCGCTCTACGATGCCCTCTACGACATGATGGACATGGAGGAAATCCAGAAGGCCATGGACCGCGGGGTCATTGAAATCGCCCCGCTGGCCTACATGCGTGGACGCACCCTGGCCAACGCCTTCGTCATCCTTGACGAAGCCCAGAACACCACCACCGAGCAGATGTTCATGTTCCTGACCCGTCTGGGACAAAATTCCAAATGCGTGGTCACGGGCGACCCCACCCAAGTCGACCTGCCGCACAGCAAAAAATCCGGTCTGGTGGAAGCGGTCCAGGCGTTGCACGGCGTGCCCGGCATCGGGATGATCAAATTTGAAGAAATCGACATTGTCCGCCACCCGCTGGTGGCCGCCATCGTCGACGCCTATAAAATGCACCGTGGGGTCAAAACCACGAGCATGACGCTCTGATTTTCCCGGCCCCGGCGGGGCTGGTTGCTTTCATGTTCAATTGGTTCAAAAAACAGGCCCTGGTACGCGAAGGTCTTTCCTGCGGCAAGGAACGGGCCACGTCCGACCTGCCGGGCTGGAAACAGGCCATGGAAAACAACGGCCTGGTGCGCCTGGTCATCCTCGGGTTGGTCCTGGCCGCCATCGTGCGCATCGGCCACTGGCACGGCACCATGCCCACGGTGGAAATCGTCACCCTCGGCGTGCTGGCCCTCATCATCGCCATGGTCGTGGTCAAACTGGCCGCCCGTGAGGTCTGGCAAAACAATTACCTCCTGCTTCTGATGTTCCTCTGCACCGTGACCAACCTTCTCCTCAACAAGGTACTGGTCGTCTACTCGGACCAATTGATTGTTTTCGAAAAGAGCATCCCCGCCCTCCTCGTGCCCTCCGCCGTGGCCCCGATGCTCATCACCATCCTGATCTCGCCCAGCGCGGGTTTCGTCACCGCCTTCCTTGTCCCCCTGCTCGGCTCGCTCTATCTCGCCCCCGGACCGGAACTATCCCTCAGTTCCCTTCTGACCGGTTTCGCCGCCGCCTACCTGACTCAACGCATACGCCGCCGCTCCGACCTGCTCATGGCCGGCGTCGGGGTCGGCCTGGTCGGCCTGGGCTGCGCCCTGCTCATTGGCTGGCTTCATGATCCTTCTCTGGTCTTCCTTGTCGTCCAGGGTGTCTGGGCCATCGCCCTCGGCGTCACCACCTCGATCCTGGTCGGCACCGCCCTCCCCGTGCTGGAGTGGCTCTTCGACCGCATCACCGACATCTCCTGGTTGGAAATGACCGACCTCAACCACCCACTGCTGCAACGGCTCAAGGAGGAGGCCCCGGGAACCTACCACCACAGCCTCAACGTCGCCAACCTGGCCGAAGCCGCGGCCGAGGCCATCGGGGCCAACCCCACCCAGTGCCGTGTTTCGGCCTATTTCCACGACATCGGCAAACTGGTCAAACCGGATTACTTCGTGGAGAACTACCGCGGCGAAGGCGACCCCCACAAGTTGCTCAACCCATCGATGAGTGCGCTCATCATCATTTCCCATGTCAAAGAGGGCGTGAACCTGGCCCGCAAATACCGCCTGCGCCAGCCGGTCATCGACGTCATCCAGGAGCACCACGGCACCTCCATCGTTTATTACTTCTACAAGCGCGCCCTCCAGCAGAAGCAGGACGCCCTCGAGGGCGGCAAGATCCTCAAGCTGCGCGAGGAAGACGTCCCGGAAGTCACCGAGGCCTCCTTCCGCTACCCCGGCCCGGTGCCGCAGTGCCGTGAATCCGCCATTCTTTCCCTGGCCGATGCCCTTGAAAGCGCCTCCCGCTCCCTGAAGAACCCCACCACCCAGCGCCTGGAAAGCCTGGTCAACGACATCGTCAAGGCCCGGGTCGAGGAAGGCCAGTTGGCCGCCAGCAACCTCACCTTCAACGAACTGGCCATCGTGACCGAAGCCTTCATTGAAACCCTCAAGAACATGCTCCATGCGCGGATCGAATACCCCAGGGACCGCAAGGCCCGCGAAGGTCCGGATTACGATGCACGACCGGCGGAAAAGCCCCCGACTGCATCTCTCCCGGCTGCTGCGGCAGAGTGAGGCTGCGGCCGTGCTCCTGGCCCGCCGCCTGCCCAGCGGACTGGACCACATCGCCGTCGTCTTCCTCTCGCCGGCGGCCATGGCCCGCGTACACGGGGAATTCCTCGGCGATCCCACCCCCACCGACGTCATCACTTTCGAGCATGGGGAAATTCTGGTTTGCCCGGCGGTGGCGGAACGCCAGCGGCGGGCGGAGGGACTGGAACTGCACGACGAGGTCCTGACCTACATCCTCCACGGGTTGCTTCACCTGTGCGGACTGGACGACCAACAGGAGCGCGATTTTGCCCGCATGAGGCGGGAGCAGCAGCGGCTGCTGGACAAAGTGCGCGGCTTGAAACAACCCGGACCGCCTGGCCGTTGATTTTTACATCGCACTTTCGTCAGGATTGGTTAGCCTGACCCAGGGCATGAAATTCCGCACCCCCACTCTCCGCATCCTTCCGCTGAACAAGCAACTCCCCCCGGTTCTGCCCCAGCAGTGCACCGTGCCCGAGGATGCGGTTCCGGGCGAGGTCCTGATGATCCCGGACACACAGGGACGGACCCATTGGTTTGTCCTGGCGGACAAACAGCGCTGGTGGGCCGGCGGCAAATGGAACATCACCGGAACCCTGGCCGAATTCGACCCCTCGATGATGAATGAGAGCGAGATCTACAACTACCGGCTCTCGGTCCTGCAAAGTTGCGGCTGGATATCCTGATTCCGGATTGCTAGAGCACTTTCCACTTAATTAGCTTCGTAGTTGGCATGAGAGAAGAAGTTGGCACAGTGCTCCGGGGTGAAGGATTCGATGGCTTCTTTGAGGGCTGAGATCAGCTCCTTCCAAGTTCTGGCCGATGCTTTGCGCAGAA